>NZ_JCAQOZ010000047.1:0-8814 GCF_059567945.1 Paraburkholderia sp. BGA-UO-ETr-F12
TCAGGCAGCGGCCCTCGGGCCGCTGCCTGCGAGGCGACGGTACGTTTCTTCTTCATGATCGGCATATCCATGATTTCCATCCTTCATGATATGCCCCGCCCACGAAATTACGGATAGGTCCAGGTGCCGCCCCGCACAGGGGCAACGCTAATAGACCACTAACACAACAAGGAAAGGCCAAAGAGCCAGGCCAACAACAAAAACCGCCGAACAGGCCAAAACGTTAGACACTACAAGCAGCCCCACCCGAAGCCGCTATCTCCCGCGCGGCCTTAGCGCCCTCAACCTGCAATAAAGTCGGCAACGAAACCCCATTCTTGGCCGCAGTGACCTCGGCAAGAATAGAAACCGCAATCTCAGGCGGCGTCCGGCTGCCGATATAAATCCCCACCGGCCCATGCAACCGGGCCAACTCAGCCTCATTCAGATCGAACTCTTTCAGCCGCTCGCGCCGCGCCTGATTATTCCTTCTCGACCCCAAAGCCCCCACGTAAAAAGCCGGCGTCTTCAACGCTTCCATCAAAGCAAGATCATCCAGCTTCGGATCATGCGTCAACGCAATCACCGCACACCGCTCATCGAGCTTCATCTCGATCACCGTATCGTCCGGCATCGTCCGTACGATCTTCGTGCCGGGAATATTCCACTCCTCGGTGTACTCCTCGCGTGGATCGCACACAGTGACCTGATAGTCGAGCCCAACCGCGATATTGCACAGATAGCGCGACAACTGCCCCGCGCCGATCACCAGCATCCGGTATCGCGGGCCGTGAATCGTCAACAGACGCTCACCGTCGAAATGCACGCCATCGGTCGCCTGCGCCGCATCGAGCCGCACCGCGCCCGTCACCATGTCGACTTCGCGTGCCACCAGACGGCCGTCCTCCACCGCAGCGCACAGCTCGGCAATCCCGCTTTGCGGCGTCAAGGGCTCCAGCACCAACTGGATCGTTCCGCCGCACGGCAGTCCGAAGCGATGCGCTTCCTCAGCCGTGATGCCGTACTTCACCGCCTCCGGGCGGCTCTGCTCGATACCCCTTTGCCGCACGCGCTCAATCAGATCGTCTTCGATGCAGCCGCCCGATACCGATCCCACCACAAGTCCGTCGTCCCGCACCGCGAGCATCGCGCCCTCAGGACGCGGCGACGAGCCCCACGTTTTCACCACCGTCACCAGCAGCGCGCGATGTCCTTCCTCCAGCCAACGGGCGCTGGACTTCAGAACTTCGAGATCCACGCTTTCCATGATTTCTTCCCTTTTGTTTCGTCGCCGCCAGACTCAGTGTCCGCAGCCTCGTCCGATTCCGTATTCTGCGCCGTCGTGTCAGCGGCTGCAGCGTCGCCGTCTTCCGGGGGCGTCGCGCTATCCGTGTCGCCGCCGACCTGCGCGCCGAAGCGCTTGAAAAATTCGCCCGCGATTTTACGCGCCGCGCCGTCGACCAGCCGGGAACCGATCTGCGCGAGCTTGCCGCCGACCTGAGCCGTGGCCGTGTAGGTGAGCTTCGTCGCGTCATCGCCTTCGGGTTCGAGAGTGACATGCGCATTGCCCTTGCCGAAGCCCGCCGCGCCACCCTGGCCTTCGAAAACGATGGTGTAAGTGTTCGGCGCCTCGATGTCGGTCAGCAGCATACGCCCTTTGAAGCGAGCCTTCACGGGACCGACCGATGCGCTCATCACCACCGCGTACGCATTGTCGCCATCCGGGTCGATACTCTCGCAGCCGGGAATGCATGCGCGCAGGATTTCGGTGTCGTTCAGCGCATCCCAGGCGCGCTGCTGGGAAACCGGCAGCGTATGGGTTTCACTCAATTCCATGGCGTTGCTCCTGCAATTGTCGTGGCGGATACGGCGAAACGGGGCACACGTGGCGCTCGCGTGAGTTGCGCGAGATCGCGGCCGAACGCCGTCAGACTGTCCAGGTTATGGACGGGACGATGTGCGTCGACATACGGCAGGATCGCCTGCACGCCGCGCGCTTTTGGTGAAAAACCGCTGAACCGCAACAGCGGATTGAGCCACACGATACGGTGCGCGAAGCGGCGCAGGCGGGCCATCTCGGCGTCGAGCACGTCGATCGCTTCGTGGTCGAGGCCGTCGGTGACGAGCAGCACGGTGGCGCGGCCGGTCAGCACGCGGCGAGCCCAGCGTCGGTTGAATTCGGCGAGCGCGGCGCCGATCCGTGTGCCGCCCGACCAGTCGACCACCTGATCGGTGAGCGTCGCGATTGCCACGTCAGGATCGCGTTCGCGCAGCGCGCGCGTCGCATTGGTCAGGCGCGTGCCGAACAGAAACACCTGCAGGCGCTCACGCGACTGCAACAGCGCGTGGCAGAAATACAGCACCGCGCGCGAGTAGTGGCTCATCGAGCCGGAGATATCGAGCAGCAGGACCAGCGGCGGTTTGCGTTCCACCACCGCGCGATATTTCCACACCGTCCAGTCGCCCCCCGCGCGCACCGCGTGCCGGGCGCTCGCGCGCAAGTCCGCGTGGGTGCCGTGCGAGGCAGCCTTCAGACGGCGCGTCGGTTCGGTGGCGAGCGGCAGACGCTGGCCACGGATCAGGTGACGCAAGGTGCGCCATTCGTCTGCGGAAAGCGTGTCGAAATCGCGATGACGCAGCCGCTCTTCGGCACTGAAGGTGACGTGCGCGTGCAGTTCGTGCTGTTCGGTTTCCTGCGGCGGCTGGCGATGCGGTGAGGGTGGCGCGCGCACAGCCAGCGCATCGGCGAGCCGGTTGTTGCGTTTGGGCGGCGGCAGGCCATCGCGCACTTTGGGCAGCAACAGCGCGCGCAGCTTGCCTTCCCAATCCGGATCGCGCCAGAACAGATCGAAGGCGGCGTTGAAGAGGTCGCGTTCGTCCGGTGCGCGGACCAGCAGCGTGGCGAGCGCGGCACGGACATCGTCGCGCCGGCCGAGGTCGATCCAGTGCAACGCGGCGAGTGCATCGACGGCCTGGGCCGGTGACATCGGCAAACCCGCACTGCGCAGCACGCGCACAAAGTGCACGACGTTGCGCGCCAGGGTAGGCGTATCGAGCGGCGCGGATGGTGTGGCCGGTGATCCGGCGGACGCGGTCATCGCCGCTACTCCGGCGTCGCGAGACATTGCGCGATCTGCGCGGCATCCACGCGCGCCAGATCGTCCTGATACTTAAGCAGCACACCTAGCGTGTTCTGCACCGATTGCGGGTCGAGTTCCGTTACTGACAGTGCTTCCAATGCACGGCACCAGTCGATCGTCTCGGCGATACCGGGCGCCTTGAACAGATCCATGCCGCGCAGCCGGTGCACGAAATCGACGGCACGCCGTTGCAATTCCACCGACGTCTGCGGCGCACGCGCGGCGACGATTTCAAGTTCACGATCGCGCTCGGGATAGCCGATCCATTGATACAGGCAACGGCGCTTCAAGGCGTCGTGCACTTCGCGCGTCCGGTTCGACGTCATTACGACAAGCGGCCGCTGCGCCGCGCGCACCGTGCCGTACTCGGGAATCGATATCTGAAAGTCCGAAAGCAGTTCCAGCAGGAAGGCTTCGAACGGCTCGTCGGCACGGTCGATTTCGTCGATCAGCAGCACGCGCCGCGCGCCCGGGTGATTTTCGTCGGGCATCAACGCTTGCAGCAGCGGTCGCTTCAGCAAGAATTCGCTGCGATACAGCGTGTCGTTGCCGGGCCGCTCACCAGCGGCTTCGGCGAGACGTAGCGCCATGATCTGGCGCGGATAGTCCCACTCGTACAACGCGCTGGCGGTGTCGAGGCCTTCGTAGCATTGCAGCCGCAGCATCGAGGTGCCGAGCATCCCCGCCGCGGCTTTGGCGAGTTCGGTCTTGCCGACACCCGGCTCGCCTTCGACGAACAGCGGCCGTTCCATGCGCAGCGCGAGATACAACGCGGTCGCGAGTTCACGGCTCGCGAAGTAATCCTGGGCTGCGAGCTGCGCGAGAGTGTCGTCGATTGAAGCCGGTTGCATGATGTTCCTGAGGCTGCAAGGTGAAACGCGGCTAACGCGCCGTGCCGGGGCACGCCGCGTCAGTCGCTGACCAGAAGGATCGCTAACCGTTTGCCTTCGTCACCGCGCGCGCGGCCAGCACCGGGATCAGATGCGCGCGATATTCGGCGCTCGCGTGCATGTCAGTGTTCAGGTCGGTATCGGAGATGCTCACCGCTCGCGCGGCGTCGGGCGTGAAATTCGCCGATAGCGCGCTTTCCAGTTCCGGCACGCGAAATACCGAAGCCGCCGCACCCGTCACCGCGACCCGCACACCGCTCGCGAACTTTGCGACGAATACGCCAACCAGCGCAAAATGCGAAGCCGGATTGCGGAATTTCTCGTAGGCCGCGCGTTCGGGCACCGGAAACTCGACGGCTACGATCAACTCGTCCGGTGCCAGCGCCGTTTCGTACATGCCGACGAAGAAGTCGCTCGACCCGATCCGCCGCCGATCGGTGACGATGGTTGCATCCAGCGCCATCGCCGCTGCCGGATAGCAGGCGGCCGGATCGTTGTTCGCGAGCGAACCGCCGATCGTGCCGAGCGCGCGTACCTGGCGATCGCCGATGTGCGCGGCGAGATCCGCCAGCGCCGGCAGTACGCGCCGAAGCTCGGTGTGATCCGCGACATCCGCGTGACAGACGGCTGCGCCGACAGTCACCTTGCCGGCATCGACGCTGATCGATTTGAGCGCCGGAATCCGCGTCACGTCGATCAGTTGCGAGGGCTGCGCAAGACGCAGGCGCATGGTTGGCAACAGGCTTTGTCCGCCGGCGAGAAACTTTGCGTCGCTGTCGGCGTTAATGGCTGCAACGGCTGCTTTCGGATCCGTCGCGCGTTGATACTCGAATGAATACATGTCGAATGCTCCGCTCAGGATCTTAGTGGGGTTGTTTGGCAGCTTGAATCGCGGACCACACGCGATGCGGTGTGGCCGGCATCTGCAGGTCGGTCACGCCGAGCGGCGCGAGGGCGTCGAGGATCGCGTTGATTACCGCCGGGGGCGAGCCGATTGCGCCCGCCTCGCCGCAGCCTTTCACACCGAGCGGATTGTGCGTGCATGGCGTGCCTTTCGCGGTTTCGACGGTGAAGTTCGGCAGATCGGACGCATGCGGCATCGCGTAGTCCATGTAGGAACCGGATAGCAACTGACCGCTCTCGTTGTCGTACACGCAGCGCTCCAGCATCGCCTGGCCGATGCCTTGGGCGAGTCCGCCGTGCACCTGGCCTTCCACGATCATCGGATTGATCACGTTGCCGAAATCGTCGACCGCGGTGAACTGCTGAATGCGGCACACGCCCGTCTGCGGATCGACCTCGATCTCGCAGACGTACGAACCCGCCGGATACGTGAAGTTGCTCGGATCGTAGAATGCGCTCTCGTCGAGACCCGGTTCGAGCACGTCGAGCGGATAGTTGTGCGGCACGTAGGCGGCGAGTGAAATCTCGGCGAATGCCTTGGTCCGATCGGTGCCCGCGACGCGGAACACGCCATCCTTGAACTCGATGTCTTCCGCCGCGGCTTCCAGCAAATGCGCGGCGATCTTCTTCGCCTTGGTTTCGATCTTGTCGAGCGCCTTCATGATCGCCGAGCCGCCCACCGCGATCGAGCGCGAGCCATAGGTGCCCATACCGAACGGAATGCGGCCGGTGTCGCCATGCACGATCTCGACGCTTTCGAGTGCAATACCGAGCCGGTCCGCGACCACTTGCGCGAAGGTCGTCTCATGTCCCTGGCCGTGACTGTGGGAGCCGGTGAACACGGTGACCGAACCCGTCGGATGCACGCGAATCTGGCCGACTTCGAAGAGCCCGGCGCGCGCGCCCAATGCCCCGGCGATGTTCGACGGCGCCAGCCCGCAGGCTTCGATGTAGCACGAGTAGCCGAGGCCACGCAGCTTGCCGTTCTTTTCGGATTCCTGCTTGCGCGCCGGGAAGCCTTTCACATCCGCGAGTTCGAGCGCGCGGTCCAGCGTGGCGTCGTAGTCGCCGGTGTCGTACGTGAGGCCGACTGGCGTCGCGTACGGAAATGAACGGATGAAGTTGCGGCGGCGGATTTCCGCGGGATCGAGCTTCATCTCGCGTGCTGCGGTTTCGACCAGACGCTCGACCACGTACGTCGCTTCCGGACGGCCGGCGCCGCGGTAGGCGTCGACTGGAACGGTGTTGGTGAAGACCGCTTTCACCTCGGCGTAGATGGCGGGCGTGGTGTACTGCCCGGCGAGCAGTGTGGCGTACAGGATGGTCGGCACGCTCGACGCGAAGGTCGACAGATACGCGCCCATGTTGGCGATCGTATGAATGCGCATGCCGAGGAATTTGCCGTCGGCGTCCATTGCCAGTTCGGCCTTGGTCACATGATCGCGGCCGTGCGCGTCTGATACGAACGCTTCCGAGCGTTCCGCGGTCCATTTGACCGGCCGGCGAATCTTCTTCGACGCCCACGTTAGCGCGACGTCTTCGGCGTACAGGAAAATCTTCGATCCGAAACCGCCGCCGACATCCGGCGCGATGACGCGCAGTTTCGATTCCGGCAAGGACAGCACGAAAGCGGCCATCAACAGGCGTTCCACGTGCGGATTCTGGTTCGCGACGTAGACCGTGTAGCTGTCGTCCTGTGCCGAATAGCTGGCGTTGACCGCGCGCGGCTCGATCGCATTCGGGACGAGGCGGTTGTTGACGATGTCGAGCGTGGTGACGTGCGCGGCTTTGGCGAAAGCGGCATCGGTCGCGGCTTTGTCGCCGTGGCCCCAGTTGTAGCAGACGTTATCCGGCACTTCGTCGTGGACTGCGGGCTGGCCCGGATCGGCTGCGTGCGCGGTGTCGACCACGGCCGGCAGCACGTCGTAATCGACCTCGATCAGTTCGGCGGCGTCTTT
The DNA here is from genome assembly GCF_059567945.1 of Paraburkholderia sp. BGA-UO-ETr-F12. NCBI lineage: Bacteria > Pseudomonadati > Pseudomonadota > Betaproteobacteria > Burkholderiales > Burkholderiaceae > Paraburkholderia > Paraburkholderia sp. BGA-UO-ETr-F12. The sequence continues at coordinate 6,871 of NZ_JCAQOZ010000047.1, forward strand.
CGCGGCCTTGATCGAATCTGCGATGACGAGCGCGACCTGGTCGCCGACGTGGCGCGCTTTCGTATGCGCGATGATCGGGTGAGGCGGCTCGTTCATCGGCTTGCCGTCGGTGCTGTGAATCAGCCAGCCGCAGGGCAGTCCGCCGACGTTGTCCGCGGCCATGTCCGCGCCCGTGAAGATCGCGATGACGCCGGGCGACTGTTTGGCGGCCGTGACATCGATGCTGTTGATTTTTGCGTGTGCGTGCGGCGAGCGCAGGAACACTGCGTAGGTTTGCTGCGGCAGGACGACGTCGTCGGTGTACTGACCGTTGCCGGTGAGGAACCGATAGTCTTCTTTACGTTCGACGGAGGTGCCGATGAAATGGGTGTCGGGTGCGTTCATCGTCGTCTCCTCAGGCGGTGGCGGGCGCGGTGGCCGCTGCTGCGGCGGTGGCCGTACCGGCGGACTTCATGCCGTCGGCGCCTTTGAGCACTGCTTTGACGATGTTGTGATATCCCGTACAGCGGCAGAGGTTGCCGTCGAGTTGGGCCCGCACGTCGTCGCCCGTGAGATTGGGTTGACGCTCGACGAGCGAGACCGCGCTCATCACCATGCCGGGCGTACAGAAACCGCACTGCAGGCCGTGGCAGTGTTTGAAGGCGGCTTGCATCGGGTGCAGTGCGCCGTCTTTGCCGAGACCTTCGATGGTGGTCACGTTCGCGCCTTCGGCCTGGACCGCGAGGATATTGCAGGATTTGATGGCGCGGCCGTTCAGGTGGACCGTGCATGCGCCGCACTGGGCAGTGTCGCAGCCGATGTGCGTTCCTGTTAGGCGAAGTTGATCGCGTAGGAACTGGACAAGCAGGGTGTTAGGGTCGATTGAGGCGCTGATGGGCGCGCCGTTCACCGTCAGACTGATGCTGATCGCCATGAAGCTGTCTCCTTATGGGGTGAGACCGGACCTTTGTTTTTCCTGCCTTCAGCTGCCTGTTCCGTAGGGTCCGATGTGGGGACTGCAAGCTTGGCCGCTTTTGCGGTTGGGGTTTTTTTATGGGTCTGCCGAAAAGTAAAGCACAAATCGGGTGGGGGCGCTATTGGGTTGTGTGCCTGCGGTGGGTTTGGTGTTGATCTGGAATTTGGGGTTTGTTTGCTGTTTTCGTGGTTTGTTCTGGTGTTGGTCTTTTGGTCTTTTGGTCTTTTTGGCCTTTCCTTGAATTGTTAGTGGTCTATTAGCGTTGCCCCTGTGCGGGGCGGCACCTACTTTTCTTTGCCTGCCGCAAAGAAAAGTAGGCAAAAGAAAGCGGCTCACACCGCTAATTCTTAAGCGGGTCCCCCGCACAGTAGCGGTAGTGGTGCATCTGGAATCCGTGCCCTCGCGCACTCCGCGCCGTTGACAAAGGACTCATCAGCTCCCACTCCGCACTGCGTGCGTCGCGGACGGGGCTGCCAGGGAAACCAGCGGCTTCGCTTCGCGCAGCGGGAGCCGTCGGCTTCGCCTCGGCGAGATGCCCCCGCTCTGATTGGCCAACCCCACTTCGGAAATGTCGGTGTGTTGCTTTCGCTTTCGCTTTCGCTGCCGCGGTTGCGCTCGCAGCAGCGGGGCAGCGGCGGGGCAACAGCGAGCAGAGAACCGGGGCAACCGGGAAAGCGAGGCCGCGGCCTGGTGACAGCGATGCGCCGACGAGTCCGAATCTGGACAAATCGAGGCGCGAAAACCGCAGCGGGCGAATCGAGGCGCGAAAACCGCAGTGGGCGAATCAAGGCGCGAAAACAGCAGTGGGCGAATCAAGGCGCGAGACCGCAGCGGGCGGATCAAGGCGCGAAACCGCAGTGGGCGGATCGGGGGGAAGTCGTAGCGGGTGGGGATGGGAACGGGGTATCGGCGCGCGCAGCGCCGCCGGAGGTATGACTGCCTTGTCACTAAGGCGAAGTGTGCGAGGCGACAGATTCCAGATGCACCAC
>NZ_JCAQOZ010000048.1:0-78264 GCF_059567945.1 Paraburkholderia sp. BGA-UO-ETr-F12
GGTACGCCAGCTTCAAGACCATGCGCACCGTGCTGTTCCTCATCGCCGGAAAGCTCGACTTCTCAGCACTCAATCCGCATGCGTCGTGAGCCGCATTACCCACTCCATTTTTGAAAGAGCCAAATAAAGTCCCCCAAGCAATAGAATGGCCGCGCAAAACTCTTTCGCCGCGCTTTCGCCCAGTTTCCGCCCGTGTACGAGTCGATAAAACAGAACTCCGGCCAAAAATAGCGAAAGCTGAGATTGATATTCCAGCAAGAGCAGTACTGCAGCGATAGCACTGGCGTAGTAAAGAGTTGCTGCTTGCGAGCGAGCAAGTTTTCGAGCCCCCCAAAACATTGCGATCAACAACATCGATCCATAAAATTCAATCTGCATAGTCCAAAGGACACCGTTATACGTACCTCCTTTCATGCCCGTAATGGTCGCGTGCACAAACGCCTCACGCAGGCAGAAACTGAGGCCCGCCAACACGCTAGCGGCGGACAGATTCGAGAGTCCAGGGCCTACCGGAACATACGCATGAATTGCCGGGATCGCGAGGCCGACGATAGCCACGGAAAATGCGAACAAACTCGCGGCAACAATCGGAATGGTTAAACGGACATATCGTTTTATCACCAGGGTTATCGGCCCAGCGTCGCTGCGCGAAAATACGTGGCTGAGTACGAACCCGCTGAGAAGAAAAAAGATCGCGACTGCGAAATTACCGGCAAAAAACAATAGGAATGGTTCGCCAGACAAGCGAATGTCCCAGCTGAAGCGGCTGTCAACTAACTGTCCACTGTAAAGACCGAACGTGAATAAAATCAGCCCGTGATGAATCACTACAATCAGAGCCGCGATGCCACGAAGTCCATCAAGATACTCGAACCGCCCCTTCATCCCCGCCCCCTTCGCTTGCCTTCCCGAAAGTTATGGAAAGGAAGGGTAACATTCTACCCACATTGATGGCCCCCGGGGGGGCATCACGACGCCTTGTTGGTGTTGGGTCTGCGGCCGATCGGTTACAAGGCCAATGTCGCCTATGCATTCGCGCGCGCGAGCAATAGGAAGGTGAATCAGTGCTTTTTGAACCGGCGATGCATCTGACCAGCGTGCTCGAGAGGTAAGTCGTGCACAACGCGAAGACGACTGTGTTCGCCCAGCACCTCAGTTTTGCGCCGCGTACGTGCAAGGCGTATCGCGCCAAGACCAAGGGCAACATCGAGCGTCCATGCCCCTATATACGGCAGGACTTCTTCCTCGCACGCCGCTTCCAAAATCTCGACGATCTGAACCGGCGGCTGCGTGAGTCGCTCGCAACTGGATAGTGCCTATGGTTGCGGAGAATGGCCCAATCCAGTCTCCGCATGTTGACGTTGAGGTTGCGTAGGCGACGTTCGTCGAAGTAAAAACGGGTGCTCAATATATCTGTATGTCAACACCGAGATCCCAATTGTGGTAACACAAACTGCGGCTCCCAGCGCCCAGTATTCAGTAAGGGTCAGCGATGCGATAGACACGTAATGGTTCACCAGCCTCGAAAGAAGATACAGCACCCAACTATGCGTCAGATAGACGCTGTAACTTACAATGCCTAGCAGCCTTGTCAGCGGTGACGTGAGCAGGCCGAACAAACTGTTTCCACTCGCAAACACAATAAATGGTAAGAACAGGAGTGCCGCACCAATCACCGAATAGCATTCGGGCTGCCACGCGATGGTTGCGGCAATCAAGACTATGGCCACAACTCCGGAAAGCCAGTGCTGAGCTATAGACGAGACCGCATGTACGCGAACGATAGCTGCAGCGATAACGCCGCCAACAAAGAACCACTGGACACCAACGGTGGACGGCAACGTCAGGTATGCGCAGGTAACGAGCAACGCTGAAATCCGTGCTGTTCGGGTTTTCAAAACAGCGAGCAGCGGAAGGAAGAGATAGAACTTCCATTCGTAAACCAGCGACCAGAATACGCCATTTATTACAAAGGTTTTTTCCACGCCGTTTATATCGGGAGCGCCGGGAGCAGTAAAAATCAGCCAAGAAGTCAGTTGTTGGAAAAAAACGAGCGGGGGAATCGATAGTCGAAAATGTGTAATCGCAATTACCGTCAAAATCAAAAGGGAAACGGCGACCAAATACATAGGCACCAGGCGCCGGATTCTGGAAATGTAGAAGCTTCTTGTGTCGAACGGTCGGTCCTCGCGCGAAACCTGGTTCCAGAAAAGGAACGCAGTGATCATGAAGAAAAATGCTACGCCCCCGCAGCCAAGGAACGTAGTCAGCCGCGACGGCGGAAAATCCCACACACCTGTTTGGTAGAACTGCAGATTAATCATAATGTGGTGCAACATGACGGATAGCGCCAACAATCCGCGCAATCCGTCTATTGCGTGGTAGCGCGTAGCCGTTACTTCAGCATCCAACAGATCGCGGTAGAACGCCGATACTTGTGTCGTCCCATAGCTGACTACGATAGCAATGGCAAAGATAGAAACGACAAAGAGACATAGAGAAGCGCTCGACAGTTGCATAGCTCACCTGCGTGGGAATGTACAATTATAGTCCGTCAGTAGGCGATGCTTTCGTTGCTTCCTGCCTGGCGCCGGCAAACATCACAGTACGATCGAGACGTTCCTGGTGGCGCGCCGCCTTGACGCGTTGTGGCAGCGGACCAGCAACGCGACAAATATCACCCGTTGCTACGGCCTAACGCGTGTGCCGCATCGAACGCGGCGCCGGGCGCCGCCCAGCGAGTGCGATAGCACTGCGTCATATGGCATACTCACTTGATCAAAGAAGGGGAAAAAATTGTCGCGTACGATTTCGATCTGTGCCGTGCTACTGGCAGCGTTCATTTTAGTCACATCGATTTATGGGGGCTACCACTGTTACTCGCCTATTCCCTATTGGGACCAGTGGGATGGCCAAATCGGCTTCTATCGCCGACTTGGCGAGCACCCCTTTGCGGCAATTTGGGGGCAGCATATGGAGCATCGCATCGTCTTTTCGCGCCTGCTCTTCTGGATTGATCGTGTTGCATTCGACGGCGGGAACGCGCTCCTCGTCATAATGAATTATCTGATTGCAGCTGGAACAGCGGCGGTATTTGTCAGCGAATATATCAGGAACAAAGACAGAAGGGTTCCGGCTGTCTTTGTGTTCGGCCTGGTCTTTGGGATGCTTTTTCTATGGACGCAGGAAAACAATCTCGACTGGGGATTTCAGAGCGGCAGTCTTGGCGTCAACCTTTTCACGGTCTGGGCCTTCGCGAGATTCTCACGTGACGACGGTCGTACAAGAAATATTATCGCAGCGATTCTTCTGCTACTCGCCGCGACGCTCACCATGGGGAACGGCGTGGTCGGCTTTGCCGTCCTGCTGGGTCAGGCGTTTCTTCAACGGCGTATGTTCAAAGAGTATCTGATCGTCGGCATATGCGGACTGCTAGTGGCGGCTGCCTACTATTACAACTTTTCAAAACCTGTCCTTGACCCCGATCCGGCAGTGACGGGTCTCTTCCTCGTTCAGCCAAAATTTTTTGCGATGTTCCTTGGCAGTCCGCTGTTCTTCGTGAGCGGCAGCCTTAAGTTTGCGGCAATCGCCGGCCTGCTGTCTTTAGCCGTATTTGGAGCGTTTTCTCTGTACGTTTTTGCTAAAGACAAAGTAACACCGTACCGTGCCTTCCTAATAGCGACCTATGTCTTCATCGTCATTTCTGCAATCGGCGCGGCGCACAGCCGGTGGATGCTCGGCTTGGCCGGAGCCGTGGCGAGCCGATACACGACCCCCGCGCTTGTCGGATTAACCGCAGGTATACTTTTGATCTTGGACGTCGTGCGCGGCCGATGGTTGTACGTTACATCTATCGCCGCACTAGTGCTCCTGACGGCACTTGCGTCTCATCAGACGGCCGTTACTGATTCTGCGCAGGATCTGTATCTCCGGAAACTTGCCGTCCTCAGTCAGAAAATTGGCATGGATCGTCCTGACTACGACCAGTTCGTATACCCCCGAGATATGCATGACCGGTACGTAGAGAACGCGACTTTTGCCGCCGAGCACAAGATTGGCGCGTATGGAAAAGGGTGGCTCCATGACGCTGGAATGATAAAGTTCGACCCTAATCGAACGGACTCAGCGTCGTGCGAGGGTCACTTGGAAGCGACGTCTGGCCCTAGCGGCAACATTGCTGTGAGCGGATGGGCCTCAATCGGAAGCGCAGCAGACTTGCTGATTGTTATAGTCGATTCCGCGGATAAGACGGTCGGCTATGGTGTTACCGGGTACGAGCGTCGGGATGTCGCCGAGGCAGTCAAGGGCGCGCCCCGTGATGCCGGATGGATGGGTTTCGCAAACGTTGCCAAAGGGCCCATTTCCGCCTATGTGTATCGGGATGGTAAGTTCTGCAAGCTGTCCTAGCGACGAAACCCTAGCGAGCTCTTGTCGATCCACTGATAGTCTCGGCTTCGACAAGAGTCCATTCGGCGCTCCAACTATTCCTGGACTGGATGCACGTCTCGACTCCAGTCTTTAGTGGGCCGGTATGCAGTATGTGCTTGCGGGGTACGCGGTCCTTCTGCCCGATCCAAAAGCAGTGCTCCCCGACAAAATGTGGAGCTTCCGCACTACTCTTTGCCTGCCGATTCCCTGAGTGGACGGTCGACAGTACAGCGACTGGGCTGTCGATTGACGTATGGAGGTCATGGACGCCATCGTCGACGGGCTGCGCTATCATCCGACGCGTATACGCCGCAAGTCGGCGACGCGAACACATCCGCTGAGATCAAGGAATTGCAGGACATGAAACGCCACTTGATGATCGCCGGCACGGGTCGTGCCGGGACAAGTTTCTTGGTGCAGTACTTCCATAAGTGCGGGCTCGAAACGCATATCTCGCTGCATCCAGAATCTCAACTTGATGAGAATGCGAACGCCGGTCTGGAAGACATGCCGATCGACGTCGATGATCTCCCGTATGTTATCAAGACCCCTTGGCTCTATGAGTTCGCGGAACAACTCTTAAGTCGGGATGACATTACGGTCGACGCAGTCATACTGCCCATGCGCGACATAGTTGAAGCTGCATCCAGCCGCGTCACAATCGAGATGCGCGCTCGGTATGGAAACCCCAATCTGCAGGATGACTGTACCAGGTGGGGCACGTGGGCAGGCGCGCCGGGCGGCGTAATCTACTCCCTCAACCCGGTGGACCAAGCCAGAATTTTGGCGATGGGTTTTCATCAACTCGTTTTTGAGCTAGTAAAACGCGACGTGCCTATCGTGTTTCTCGATTTCCCGAGGTTGGTCGAAGACGCTGAATATCTTTATCAGAAGATCAAGCCTGTTTTGCGAGATCAGATTGACCACGATAGAGCATTAACAGCCCATCGGCTAACCGCAGACCCTACACTGGTCCGGACAAGGGTCGAAATTGACCACGCCGAGCACCCGCAGGTCATAGGAGAGCCCCAGCTTGAATTTCCGACGAGCAAAGCGCTCGACCGAGCGGCCTTGCTGCGAGAGTTAAAGCGGGCGCGCGGCGCTGAAAATGCAGTGAGCGCAAGCTTGCGACAAGCCGAGGCTAGGATCGTTGCATTGGAGATGCAGGCGAGCGAGCTAAAGGTGCAGGCCGACAACGACCAAGCCTCAGCTACTCTGATGCGCGACTCGCTACAGACCCTGCGCGCTCAACACGAATCCGAAATACAGGCAATACGTCATGCCCACGCCGTGCATGTAGCCGACCTCGAGCGGACGAATGCAAGGGAACTGGCTCGGGTGCAACAGCAACTCGCCGAGATTCAAGGATCCACGCTCTGGCGCTTGACGTCTCCATTGCGCGCATTGCTTACGCGGTTGAAGGCGTAGAAGATATGGCCAATCGGAGTCAAGCGTCTGCCTGAAACGCTCATGGAGCGTCGCCCGACAACGCAGCTTACTGCCCGACTCGGCCTGTGAAAGTCGGCTGTCGGCAAATGTTTCTGCGGCCGTCGTTCCGTGGCGTCCTTGGGTTATGTCGAGTTCGATCTAGCGCGAGTCCAAATCTGCAAACGGTTGCGCCGCCCGGCGCCCCTGCCATGGTAGAGTTACGGACTAGCCGGATGCGCGCCCGGCGCGCGCTCGTCGTCATCCATGGAAGGCAAGCTAGGATTTACGCTGCTGGATGCATCTCCGTCGCTCATACTAAACATCAATTTATGTTTTCAATTGCAATAGCCGATTTTCGGGAAAGTCTGTTTTCATGGCGACTCTGGATGTTGCTGGGCTGGCTTGAAATCCGTCAACGCTACGCCAGATCATCCGTCGGTCCCTTTTGGTTGACGATTAGTATGGCGGTAATGATCGGCTCCATCGGCGCGGTATACGGCACCTTGTTCGGCATGAACCTTAAGGAGTATTTGCCGTTTCTAAGTGTCGGTCTGGTCATGTGGACGCTCTTTGCTCAAATCACCAATGAAGGCAGTACCGTTTACATCAACAGCTCCGCCTACATCCGGCAGGCTGCCACTCCGAAAATTTTGTTTGTATTGCAAATTGTATGGCGCAATCTGGTCATATTTGCCCACAATCTCATCATTATCGTTCTATTGCTGGCGATATTTGGAGTCAAAAGCTGGTTCGCCCTGGCCTTCTTTATCCCGGCACTAGCGCTTTATATTCTAAACGCGACTTGGATTGCGATGATAGCGGGACTTCTGTCAGCGCGATTCCGGGATTTGCCGCAAATTATTGGTGCATTGCTTCAGGTTGCATTTTATATTACGCCGATTATGTATCGCCCCCATTCGTTAAGCCGATTTTCGTGGATTGTCACGCTCAATCCGCTCGCATACCTGCTTGAACTTGTGCGGGGTCCGCTCATCGGGGATATACCGTCAATGATGACCTGGCTAGTAACCGGCGGCATGGGAATTGTCGGATGGATCGCAGCTTTGTGGGTCACTGGACGGTACCTGAAGCGGATTCCTTACTGGGTTTAATAGAAGTTTGAGCAACGCAAAATGACTTATATCGAGCTTGAAAATGTGGGACTGGATCTGCCGATCTTTGACGTGCAGGGGCGCTCGCTGAAAAAGCAGGTGCTTCGCATGGGCAGACGCAATCGCATTGCGGAAGGCACTGACGGGGTCGTCGTCGTACGCGCGTTGGATAACGTGGATCTTCGACTAGATGCCGGTGATCGTGTCGGTCTCATCGGTCCGAATGGTGCCGGAAAATCGACTCTGCTTCGACTTCTAGCCGGCATTTACAGCCCTACCGCCGGCACCATCCGCAAGGAAGGCAAAGCGGTGCCACTGCTCGACATTAGTCTGGGTATGGACGACAACTCTACAGGGCGCCAGAACATTCGCTTACGAGGTCTGTTGCTTGGGATGACCGACTCGGAAATCCGTGCGAAACAGGAAGATATCGCGGAATTCACCGATCTCGGCGATTACCTGGACCTGCCGCTTCGGACGTATTCAAGCGGAATGCGCATGCGTCTGGCGTTCGCAGTCGCCACGGCAGTCGATGCGGAGATTCTTCTTCTCGACGAGGTTATCGGTGTGGGCGATGCTTCATTCCAGGAGAAAGCCAGCGTGCGACTTGATGACCTGCACAATCGCGCCGAAATCGTTGTGTTGGCAATGCACTCAAACGATGTAATTCGCAGAACTTGCAATAAGGCCTTGTGGCTGGAGAAAGGTCGGGTGCGGATGTTCGGGCCTGTCGAGGAGGTGATCGCAGGTTACGAAGCACGCTAGATGCGCAAGGCAAGCCGTCTAAAAAACGCGCTCGCTTCGCCACATCATCAGCAATGCTCATAAAAGTCCGCGCGCGGACTTTTATACTTTTGACGCATCGGACACCCCGGCAAACGTTTAAAGCGATCTCCTGATCGCGTACATCCGCTGCTGGACCGCATCCAACACACCCAAAAACATCGCCTTGAAATACGTCCTACGGGGTGCAACAAGCAAACTGTAGAAGAATACAAACTGGAGCAGCCTAAAGGTGTGCACCACTCGCCAGCTCCAGCGCATCGGCGTTCCGGCGAGCATCCGGATTGTGTTGCGGAACATATAATACATGCGGACCGGCGTATGCACCGGCACCTCGCGCCAACGGAAGAACCAGAGCCGCACGATACGATCGCCAAGCTCATGGTCGAGGCGGGCTGCGCAAACCCCAAATATCGAAAGTCCTGCAGCGCTGGCTCGCAGACACCATTCGGTGTCGACGTGATCAATGAAGAATGCTTCGTTCATCAAGCCGACCATACGGAATACCGATTGGTGTATTAAAGAGCCTGATGCAATCAGGAAATCCGTTCTGACCAATGGACACTCCTGCGAACACGCAACGCGTCGAACAACGCCGTTCTCCAGACGGATAAACGGCCATTGCGAACCCGTTCGGAAGTCTTCACAAACTGGCCCCACTGCACCTACCGAATGTCCCTGCGAACGTAGCGCGGTATCCGCTCGCACCAGCTCGTCCACCATTCCCTCGGCCGGCACACTATCGTGATCCAGAAGTAAAACGTAATCATATTGCTGGGCCAGCAACGCCTCTATGCCTCGGTTCTGTGCAGCAGCGATCCCGATGTTCGAAGACTGCTCAAGGAGCCTGGCTCCGTGCTTCACGCAAAGCTCGTTTATTTTCAGCGTGAGTGGTTCAGGTGACCCGTTGTCGACCACGATCACACGGTCTACTTGCGGCACAGTCGACTCGATTACGCGCGCTAATTTCGCGATGTCAGGACGGTAAGTCACAATCACGGCGCCGACGTTCGCTCCGCCCGTTTTCTTGCCTGACGCGTTCGACGCTTCTTCCGTCGTCGGAGTCTTGGTGAAGCCGCTCATTGCGAGTCCAATACCATGACGCCTCGATTGGAAAACTGGGCCGGGTCAAGCGGCCGGTCAAGTGCTGCGGTCGATGCACTATAAAAGCCCAGTTGGCGCGCGGCGAGAGAGAACGCTCGCTCGAGCACATGTGCCAGAGTAGCATCGCGTTGTCCTGCCTCCGGTTCGAAGTCCGACAGTTGTACGTTCAGGGCACGTATCCCATCGAGTGCCGCGGGACGAAACCAGAACATCGTCCCAGCAAAAAACCCCAACGACACTTCTTCATCCGGCACACCTAAGCGTGCAGCGAGGGCGCGTAACCGGGCCTCGTTGCCCCCCCAAAATCGCGCATGCGTAATAAATGCATCGTCCGGACCGATAATGCCGCACGCCGGATTTTGGCGAAACGCCTCGACGATCTTGAACACCCGGTACGAATTTCCCAGCAGGCTATTGAATAGACTGTCACGCCATGAGTGGCCTTTATCACTGTACACACTCTTCTTCGAGTGAATTTTGCAGACACACAGATAGCGGCTCAACAACCCGGAATTGAGCAAGCTGATAAACGGCCCAACATCGCGACCGATGTTTTCATGAACGTATAGGAATACCTTACGACCTCGCTCATCGAAGACACGCTTGGCCTCGTAGTAATCCTGGACGTTCTTTACCGAGACGAAGACGTCGACCGGTGCGATGACGTTATCGAGATAACCCCCAATCTCGTCTGCCAGATCGACGTGATAAAGGTGGACGACGATCGCGCATTCCGCCCGAAGATCCGCTGGAATGATCGACCGAAGTTGAAACTCGGGGAGCAGAATACTAACTGGATTCGCAGCGCCGCCGCTGCCTAGCGCAACAGGAGCGGGCCGTCCAACGCGCATACGCTCTATTTCGGTTTCGATTTCTGCGACGTGCTCGGCTCCGACCACCGAGGCAAGGCCGTGCATTCGGAGCTTATTGGGATTGTCGCGTAGCACCTCGCATTTGAGAAAGCCAAGCTGCAAGGCCACCTTGTCCCACAGATAGTGCGTGAGATTCGACGCTTTCACGCGACGCCAATGCAACAACTCAACCAGGAACTGGAAGGGTTGAATCTGCTTGCGACGGCCAGCCAGACGCCACGCGATGGTCACGTAGTCGAGAAATGTCGGTTTGAACGCAGACTCGACACGCGCACCTTGGGCGATAAACCGCTGCGTCATCCCAACCTCGTAGTTAAGAATGATCTCCCATTTGCTGTCGAGGACGCGCACGTCACGCCAGAACCCGGCGAAGGCTCGCGTCAAGATTAGCGACTTCCTGAATACGATGAAATACGACTGCGCATGAGGCACGATCTGACGCGAGACGGTCATTGCCCACATATCACAATTCGCGCCGGCCATACGTTCGAAGACGTCCTTGAATCCGTGGTCCCGGAACATGTAAATACTATCGTTTGCGACAATTAACTCGTCGTACGCCCAGAGATCCAGAATAGATTCAATGCCTACTTTCAACGAGTAGAAATCATAGCCCACGTTCTGGCGCAAAATCACCGTAATACGCGAATCGTTTGGCTCGAACGCATCCGGACGCAGGCCCGTCGAAACTATAACGAGCCGGTCTACAACATCTAGCAGTTGACGGATCAGTCGTTGCGTTCGTACTGGCATATCGCCCGCCGGGTCGAAATGCGCCATGACAGCGATGCGCTTCACCCGCGTCATTTAACGATCCTGGACAAGCCGCGCACCACGCGATATAGACGAGGATGTCGCACCAGCATGCTTGCCACACGGTGTCGAATGCGTCGCGCAGTCGCAGTTTCCTCACGCTTCATCTTCTTCCTGGATTCCGCCGCGCTCAGGATCAGGTCTCGCTCGAGACTGGCCTTTTGCTCGAGCAAATGAGCCAGCCCATCCTCTCCGATCAGTCGCGCCAACTGCGGATCCGACATCAAAATCCGCCGTGCGTCACCAATGCCGTCCACGGCAGCCTTAGTGGCTTCGAGATAAGCAAGGCCGTGCTTCAGATCTGGCTCCAGGTGACAGCCTTCCCCCCACTCGTTCCAAGCGTTAATGAAGATAAACTGATGCTCATCGTCATTGCTAACACGCGTGAACTGCACAAGATGATCGAGCCAGAATCGATACAACTCTGGCGAGGAATAAATTACGGTATGCGGGTTGTTCTGACGCCGCGCCGTGTTATCCCACGAGGGGATGATGCCGCGATACCACTGATAATCCTTAGTGGTGCGCTCCAAGGACTGCGCGATGATTTTCCGATAATCCACTAGGCCACCGACAAAATCATCGTTCAGTATTTCAGGGACCTTATCCGGCTTATTTTCCGAGCCAATGAACGTGTGGGGTGGAAACTCGACTGCAGCGTCAAATCCCCACTCGCGCGGATCCTCGATACCATAAAACTGGACAGCGCAGAGATGAAGTTCCGGAATCCCGTGGCTCCTGGCCACTTCGCGCCATCGTTGTACGGTTTTTCTGGTATCAGGAAAGAGGTCGGCGCGATAAACGAGCAGCATCGGCTTGCCGTCCACCTTAATCGCGCGGCGATCCTTCAGCGTGGGAATTAGGTCCTCAATGAAGTGCCGGTCCTCGTCGTCGCTGTGAATCTGCTCCAAGAGAACATTCTTCTCCAAGCCGTCCCAAGTGCGCGTCCAGTTCTCGTTGGCCCAGCATACGCAAAACGGAAACTCGATGTCGCTAGCGAGGAAATTATTCAGCGGTAGTTCAAGAATGCGGCGACCGTTGAACCAGTAATAGTAGAAACAAAACCCGTGCACGCCATAAAGCGCCGCGTACTCTGCCTGCTGCCGCATGGTATCGACGATTCGCAAATCGTAAAAACCGAGGTCACGTGGAATGTGCGGTTGGTAGTGCCCGACAAAATTCGGCTTTCCTTTAGCTACGTTGGTCCATTCGGTGAACCCCGGCCCCCACCATTCCGAGTTCTCTCGAACCGGATGGAACTGCGGGAGATAAAAGGCAATCGGCTTGATCTTTGGCATATTTTTGTGTACCTACAACGTGACAACGAGTTCAATGCACTACCGATGCTGCCAACTTCAGTAACTTTTATCGAGGTAACTGAGCTTGGGCAACGGCCTGGCATGCACGATAACGCTATAGAGAACCCGAAGCCTAGTGCCCCTTACAGCACAGTGATCAGACCTTATACGCTACGTTCGTGCGGATGTGACCGAAGCGTGGTGTGTAATGGACGCACGACCGTTCAGCACGGCAACACGTCCGACGTCGGACACTCAATTGGCTGTGGGCCGCAGCAGCCGGACGGCTTACAAAGGCGCGGTTGCTGCGAACAAGTCGTCCAGAACATACTGCATTGCAACACGCCAATTCGGCCGATGAAGACCGAACCGGCTCACCAGCGCGCTATTGTCGAGCAATGAATTACGGGGGCGACGAGCCGGGGTCGGGTATTCTGACGTCGAGATTGACTTGATCCGCGTCGTGACCACACTGGATGGCTGATGTGAACGAGCGGCATCGATGATCGCCTCTGCGAACCCATGCCATGTTGTCGAGTCCGCCGCGGTCAGATTGAACAAACCGCTATCGAATCTACCAGCCTGACGCTCCCGCATCGATTGAGCGACGATTTGCGAGGTAGCGTCTGCAATCAGGCGAGCGGAAGTCGGCGCGCCATATTGGTCTCCGACAACACTAAGTTCTTCGCGCGTCGCGGCAAGCCGCAACATCGTACGCAAAAAGTTCTTTCCGCGTACCCCGTACACCCACGTTGTTCTGAACGTCAGCCAGTCACCGCCGACATCGGCAATTGCGCGCTCGCCGACGAGTTTGCCACGGCCATAGGCGCTTAAAGGCGCGGTTGCATCTAGTTCCGTATAAGCCCCTTCCTTGCTGCCGTCAAAGACGTAGTCGGTGGAGTAGTGCACGAGCAACGCGTTGACGTCGCGCGCCGCCCGCGCCAACTCCTCCACTGCCTCTCCATTAATTCGGGTCGCCAGCGCTTCCTCGCTCTCTGCCTTGTCTACTGCCGTGTAGGCTGCCGCGTTGACGACCACATCCGGTGCAATGCGCGCGACCACAGCCGCAGCTTTGCCAGGCGCAGACAGGTCCATCTGCTCGCGGTTGAACGCGAATACTTCGCCGAGGACGGACATACTACGCTGCAACTCCCAGCCCACCTGACCGTCACATCCGGAGATGAGAACCTTCATTCGAACACCTCAATTTCATTCAGGGTCTTCGCCGCCGCATCCTTCGCAGCGAGCAGCGGTTCACCTTCGAACGGCCATTTGATGCCCACTTGAGGATCATTCCAGAGCAGAGAGCGTTCATGCTCAGGAAACCAGTAGTCGGTTGTCTTGTATAAAAACTGCGCCGATTCGGACAGCACCACAAAGCCATGCGCAAAGCCCGGTGGCACCCACAGTTGCCGATGATTGTCCACCGACAGCGTCACCCCGACCCACTTGCCGAAATTCGGTGAGCTCTTGCGGATATCCACCGCCACGTCGAACACTTCGCCTTCGACCACGCGCACTAGCTTGCCCTGTGGGTGTTCAATCTGATAATGCAGGCCGCGCAGCACGCCTTTCGCCGAACGCGAATGGTTGTCCTGCACGAACTCCACATCCGTCTCAACGTGCTCGGCAAACTCACGGCCGTTAAAGCTCTCGAAGAAGAAGCCTCGCGCATCACCAAACACTTTCGGCTCGATGATCTTGACTTCCGGCAGCGCCGTAGCGGTTACTTGGATGGCCATGCAACTTGGTCCGTAAGAAGGTTTTGCAGATACTGCCCGTAGGCGTTCTTCGCGAGTGGCTTGGAAAGTGCGAGCAGTTGCTCACCGTCGATCCATGCCTGCCGGTAAGCAATCTCCTCCGGACACGCAACCACCAGACCCTGGCGCTTTTGCAGCGTCGCAATGAACGTGGCAGCTTCGATCAGCGAATCGTGCGTGCCCGTATCGAGCCACGCATAGCCACGCCCCATAATCTCGACATTGAGCGCGGCGCTCGCGAGGTAACGCGAATTGACGTCGGTGATTTCAAGTTCGCCGCGCGGCGACGGCTTAATGTCCGCCGCGATATCGCAAACCTGCTTGTCATAGAAGTACAAGCCGGTAACGGCATAGTTCGAGCGCGGCTTGGCCGGCTTCTCTTCGATCGACAACGCACGGAACTGCTTGTCGAATTCGACGACGCCATACCGCTCCGGATCGTGCACGTGATAAGCAAAGACGGTCGCGCCTTCATCTTTATCGTTCGCGCGTTCCAGTTGCTTCGCGAGATCGTGCCCATAGAAGATGTTGTCGCCGAGAATCAGCGCCGACGGATCGTTGCCAACAAAATCACGGCCGATGATGAACGCTTGCGCGAGACCGTCCGGCGAAGGCTGAACCGCGTACTGAATGTTCATACCCCACTGGCTGCCGTCGCCGAGCATCGCCTCGAAACGCGGCGTGTCCTGCGGCGTGGAGATGATCAGGACGTCGCGAATCCCCGCTACCATCAGCGTGGACAGCGGGTAGTAGATCATCGGTTTGTCGTAGACCGGCAGCAACTGCTTGGAGACGACATGCGTAATCGGATACAGGCGCGTGCCCGATCCGCCCGCGAGAATAATGCCTTTGCGCGCCATTGCCGTGCCCTTACGCGCGCTGCGCGTAGTTGGTCTCAACCCACTTCCGATACTCGCCCGAAGCGACTTCGTCAGACCACGCCTGATTGTCCAGATACCATTGAACTGTCTTGGCAAGACCCGTTTCGAACGTCTCGGCCGGCTTCCAGCCGAGTTCGCGCTCGAGCTTGCGAGCGTCGATTGCATAACGGCGGTCGTGGCCCGGACGATCTTTCACGTAGGTGATCTGGTCGCGGTACGAGGAGCCCGCCTTCGGACGCAACTGGTCGAGCAAGTCGCACAGCGTATGCACGACGTCGAGGTTCTTCTTTTCGTTCCAGCCGCCGACGTTGTACGTCTCGCCCGGCGTCCCGCGCTCGAGCACTTCGCGGATCGCGCTGCAATGGTCGCCGACATACAGCCAGTCGCGCACGTTCTGACCGTCGCCATAAACCGGCAGCGCCTTCCCGCTGAGTGCGTTGGCGATCATCAGCGGAATCAGCTTTTCGGGGAACTGGTACGGACCGTAGTTGTTCGAGCAGTTCGTGGTGAGCACCGGCAAACCATACGTGTGATGGTAGGCGCGCACCAGATGATCGGAACCCGCCTTGGTGGCCGAATAGGGACTGTTCGGCGCGTACGGCGTGGTTTCGGAAAACTGCGGATCGGTAGCGGAGAGCGAGCCGAATACCTCGTCGGTCGAAACATGCAGGAAACGGAACGCGGCCTTGTCGGCCTCGCCGAGCGTGTTCCAGTACTGGCGAGCGGCTTCAAGCAAGGTAAAGGTGCCAACCACGTTGGTCTGCACAAAATCCGCCGGACCGTGGATTGAACGGTCCACATGGCTTTCCGCGGCGAAGTGCAGCACGGCACGCGGTTTGTGCTCGGCAAAAAGCGCGTCCATTGCGGCGCGATCGCAGATATCGGCGCGCACGAACACGTGCCGGGGATTTCCCTGTTGCGACTTGAGCGTACCCAGATTGCCGGCGTAAGTGAGTTTGTCTACATTCAGCACCGCTTCGTCCGACGTATCAAGCCAGTCGAGCACGAAATTGGCGCCGATAAAGCCGGCACCGCCCGTTACCAGGATCATGTAATTTCCTTCTAGATGTTGGTGGCGGATCGGATTCGCTTTGCCGATCCACACGCCCCGCGTTGTGGTGTCGGATTCTTGTCAACGCCCGGCGCAGCCCCTCGCACAGCAGGCAGGCGCTCAAACGCCAATCTTATGAAGCCCCGATTATAAAGCCGCCCGAAGCAAAAACTAGAACCCTAACAACTTGAAACAGCTTGACAAGTTTGGTTTCGACTACTTAGCAAGGAAGTAGCCTAACGCGCCACCACAACGCAAGATAACGACAAATGAGCGCAAATACCGTGGATTGCGCGACTTAAGCCGCCAACATCCACCGCAGCGTATCCATAAACGGAATGGCCTCGACTTTCGGCACCAGCGAACGCAGCTTGGCCGGCGACCCCGCCAGCATCTTTACGTCGGTTTGACGCACGAAAGCCGGATTGACCTGAATCTCGATCTCATGCCCGGTCAGATCGCTCGCCGCCGACAGAATCTCGCGCAGCGTATACGGCGTGCCAGTGCAGACATTAACCGTTTCGGCCGCGGCCGCCGAGTCGAGCAAAGCCTCATAGGCGCTCGCCACGTAGCGCACGTCCGAAAAATCGCGCGCCACGTCGATATTGCCGAGTTCGATAGCCGGTTCACGCCGCGCAAAATGCTCGACGATCTTCGGCACGAGGAAGTTGGATGCCTGCCCGCGGCCGGTGTAGTTGAACGGCCGCACGATCAGAATCGGCAGACGGTCGAACCAGGTCCGCACCATTGTTTCCATCGCCGCCTTGCTGGCGGCATAGTGGTTCACCGGCGTGACCGGGAACGTTTCGTCGATAGCATCGCTCGTGACATTGCCGTACACGTTCGCGCTGCTCGCGATCAACAGCTTGCGGGGCGTATGGCCAACGGCTGCGCAGGCCTCCAGCAGATTCAGCGTACCGAGCACATTGACGCGATAAAAATCGAGCGGATCGTTATGGCCTACGAAGCTGATCGCAGCCAGATGCACGATGTAGTCGGGCCGCACGGTTTCGATCACACGCCGGCACATATCGGGCGACGTAATATCGAGCCTGACGCGTGTCGGCGTTTCCGGTTCGTTGCGCCCAGCCACGGTTTCGATCACGGTATGACCGCGGCCAAGCAGGTTGTCGACCAGATAGCGGCCCGTGAAGCCAGTCGCCCCGGTGACGAGCGTGCGGATAGGTTGCTGTGCATGAATAGACGGCATGCTTTCTCCGTTCACGAGGGTCATCCTGTTGTGGTGCAATATCGCGCGCGCCGGCAGCGGCACGTCTGAACTCAAGCCCGGCACCGCCCATTGCTGGCGGCTCGGCTCGGCGCATCCGCGATACCCGTGCTTCAAACGGGCTATTATGTCACGCTAACTTGCTGCACCGCCCAACGCGGCACACCTTGTTCGTAACCGCGTGTATCGAACTGCACCGACTTCCGATGACATCCTCCCCCGCTTCCACCGCCTCCACTTCTTCCACCGCCGCTTCCGCCGCCACCGCCAGCGCCGCCCCGCAGCCGCACCCGCTGCCGCTCGCTTTCGGCGACCTGCAAGGCTGCCGCACGCCGTTCCAGCAGTTGCTGGCCAAAGCCGCGCCGCCCGCGGACACGCCGCTATGGTTCGCCGGCGACCTGATCAACCGGGGCTCCGAGTCGCTCGCCACGCTGCGCGACATCATCGCGCTGGGAGAGCGCGCAGTGCCGGTGCTGGGCAACCACGACTTGCATCTGCTATCGGTGTCGGCGGGAATCCGCAAATCGAAGAAAGGCGACACGATCAACGACATCCTTTCCGCACCGGATGCCGCCGATCTGCTCGAATGGGTCCGCCACCGTCCGCTCGCGCATTTCGATAACGGCATGCTGATGGTCCATGCGGGCGTGCTGCCGCAATGGGACGCCGCGCTGACCATGGAACTGGCCGACGAATTGCAGCGGGCGCTGCGCGCGCCGAACTGGAAGGAAACGCTCGCCGGGCTCTACGGCAATGAGCCGAATCGCTGGACACCCGGCCTCAAGGGCATCGAGCGACTGCGTCTCACGTGCAGCGCACTGACGCGCATTCGCTTCTGCAATGCCGAAGGCGTAATGGATTTCAGCAGCAGCGGCGGCCTGAATTCCGCCCCGCCGGGCAGCATGCCGTGGTTCGACGTGCCGTCGCGCAAGACCGCGGATGTGACGATGGTGTTCGGCCATTGGGCCGCGCTCGGTTTGACCTTGCGCGACAATCTGATCGGGCTGGATTCCGGCTGCGTATGGGGCGAAAAGCTCTCCGCCGTGCGCCTCGCGCAAAATCCCGCGGAGCGCACGCTGACTCAGGTTGACTGCGAGACCTGCCGCGCGCCGGCCGGCGGCAACTAGAAAGCCGGCTTCTAAAAAGCCGGGGGCTTTGACCGTCCGGCGAGACCGGTCAAGCCGAGCGGCCCGACCGATCGGCCGGCTCGATCAACACCGCCGGGGCGTCGGAAGCACTGGCGTCGTTAGCAGCGGCAGGCGAGGAGATCGACGCCGCGATCGCGGCTCCGGAAGTCGTCATACCGCCCTGCATCTCCCGCAACGCCGCCGCAATCACCCTTTCCGCCTCGGCCGCCAGCGTCCGTCTGTCCGCGCCCGGCGCAAGCGGTGCGCCGACATACACGTGCGCGGTCAACGGGCCGCCGCTCAGCAACATATTCAGCGAGTCGGCCAGCGTCAGATCGTCGATATAGGCAGGCGCGGTGGACTGGCGGCCCCGCGCATCTTCGTACATGATGCACAGCGGCTGCACCGGCGCCGACGCCGACACGGCGGCCTGAAACATATTCGCGTGGAACGGCAGCAGCGCCAGCCCGTTCGACGTCGTCCCTTCAGGAAACACGCACATCAGCTCGCCCGCGCTCAGACGGTCGGACAGCTCGTGCATGATGCGCTTCGCGTCGCTGCGTTTCTCGCGCTGGATGAACACCGTGCCCAATTGCTGCGCCAGCCAGCCGACCACCGGCCACTGCCGGATCTCGGCCTTCGAGACGAACGGCGTGGGCCGCCACGCATTGATCACATAGATGTCTATCCATGAGATGTGATTGGCGACCACCAGCGCGCCGCGGTCGAGCCGTGCGCTGTCGTTATGCACGACGAGCCGCATGCCGCATAGGCGCAGCATTTTCAGCGACCATTCGCGATTGAGTGTCAGCCGCCCTTCAGCGCCAACTTTGTGAAAGCGCGTCGCGACGATCCACATGCCGTGCAGCAGATGCGCGATAAGACGGGCTTTGCGTAACGCGAGCTTCATGGTCGGAGCTTTCCGTAACTGGGCATTGCCGCGGATATTAGTGCTGTTCGAATGCAACGTGACCGGACACGATGGTCGCCCGCACGCGCGCCGGCAGTTCATAGCCGAGGAACGGCGTGTTGTGTCCCTGGCTCTTCAGTGCGCGCGGTTCGACACGCCAATATGCGTGGCGGTCGAACACACAAAGATCGGCGACCGAGCCCACGGCGATGCGGCCCGCAGCACCCAGCTTCAGCACATCGGCCGGCGCCGTGGTGATGCGGTTAAGCGCCTTCGCCAACGGCACGCGCGCTTCGTCGGCCCACTTGACCGTCAGCGACAGGAACAATTCGAGGCCGGTCGCACCAGGCGTGGCTTCGGCGAACGGCAGGAGTTTTTCGTCGTCGTCGACCGGCGTGTGGTCGGAGCAGATCGCGTCGATCGTGCCGTCGAGGAGACCCGCGCGTATCGCTTCGCGATCGCGCTGTTGGCGCAACGGCGGATCGAGCCGGAATTGCGCGTCGAAGTAGCCGATGTCGAGGTCGATCAGATGCACATGGTTCACGGTGACGTCGCACGATACCGGCAAGCCTTCGGCCTTGGCCGCACGCATCAATTCGATGCCCGCCGCCGACGACACATGCGACAGATGCACCCGTGCGCCCGTCACGCGAACCAGTTCGAAGATCGTATGCAGCGCGATCGTCTCAGCCGACACCGGCACGCCCGACAATCCAAGCCGCGACGCCAGCGCACCGCTCGCGGCCACGCCGCCCTTGCCGAGATACGCATCGACCGGGCGCAGCCACACCGTGAAGCCATAGGTCTTCGCGTACTGCAACGCGCGCATCAGCACCTGCGTGTCGACCACCGGCACGTCGGCCTGCGAAAAGCCGATACAACCCGCTTCGGTCAATTCAACCATCTCGGTGATGACCTGGCCTTTCAGACCGACCGTCAACGCGCCGAGCGGATACACATGCGCCTGGTTCAGATTGCGCGCGCGGAACTTGAGCATCTCCACGAGGCCCGGTTCATCGAGCGTCGGATCGGTATCCGGCGGACACACGAGGCTCGTCACACCGCCCGCGAGCGCGGCGGCCATTTCGGATTCGAGCGTCGCCTTGTGTTCGTAGCCCGGTTCGCGCAAGCGCGCGGACAGGTCGACCAGACCCGGCGTAATCGAGAGGCCTTTGGCATCGATCGTCTTTTCGGCACTGAAATCAGCGGGCGCGTTGCCAATGGCAACGATCTTGCCCGCCGCGATAAAAATGTCCTGCTGCTGTTCGGTGCCCGCTGCCGGATCGATCAGCGTGCCACCCTGAATATGAATCTTCATGCGCTGCCTTATTTTTTAGTCGTGGTTGCCGGCGACAATGCCCATCACCGCCATGCGCACCGCGATACCGAACGTCACCTGGTTCAGGATCACCGATTGCGGGCCGTCGGCCACCTGCGAATCGATTTCGACGCCGCGGTTCATCGGACCCGGGTGCATCACGATGGCGTCGGGTTTGGCGAGCGCGAGGCGCTCCGGCGTCAAACCCCAGCTCTTGAAGTATTCCTGCGCGGACGGCAGCAGCGCGCCACTCATCCGCTCGTTTTGCAGACGCAGCATGATGATCACGTCGACGTCTTTCAGGCCTTCGTCGAGGTTATGGAATACGCGCACGCCCATCTGCTCCAGGCCACCCGGCAACAGCGTGCGCGGACCGATTGCGCGCACTTCCGGCACGCCGAGCGTGGTCAGTGCATGAATGTCCGAACGCGCGACCCGCGAATGCAGAATGTCGCCGACAATCGCCACGCGCAGATTCGTGAAATCCTTCTTGTAGTGGCGGATCGTGTACATGTCGAGCAGACCCTGGGTCGGGTGTGCGTGACGGCCGTCGCCGGCGTTGATCACATGCACGTGCGGTGCGCAGTGCTGCGCGATCAGATACGGTGCGCCGCTCGACGCATGGCGCACGACGAACATATCGGCATGCATCGCCGAGAGGTTGTTGATCGTATCGAGCAGCGACTCACCTTTGCTCGTCGACGAAGCATTGATGTTCAGATTCAGCACGTCCGCAGATAAACGCGTCGCGGCGATCTCGAAGGTCGTGCGTGTGCGCGTCGAGTTCTCGAAGAACAGATTGAACACCGACTTGCCGCGCAACAGCGGCACCTTCTTCACTTCGCGATCGGTCACGCTGACGAACTGGTCGGCGGTATCGAGAATGTGATTGACGATCGCCTTCGGCAAGCCTTCGATCGACAACAGATGTTTGAGCTCGCCGTTTTTCGTGAGCTGCGGATTGCCCTTCAGAAAGCCGTAGCGGAAGCGCTCGGTGGCGCCGTCGGCTGAATCCTGGGAGGCCTGGGTGGCGGTGTTCATGGTGTACCTGCTTATTGCTCAATGCGGCTCAATGCGACTCGATGCGCAAAGCCGCGTTCAATCGACGCGGGCTTCGGTGTGAAAGGTGAAACGCTGATTGCCGTGTGCGCCGCCCTCTTCGCGGCTCAGCACGAGCGTCATCTCGGCCGGCACTTGCACCACGCCGCCGACGAAGCGGGCCGCCACCGGCAACTCGCGTCCACCGCGATCCGCCAGCACCGCCAGTTCGACCGACGCCGGCCGGCCATAGTCGTACAGTTCGTTCAGCGCCGCGCGGATCGTGCGGCCGGTGTATAGCACGTCGTCCACCAGCACGATGCGGCGCTTGTCCACGGAAAATGGCAGTGAGGTCGGGCTCGCCTGTGAGTGCAAGCCTTTTTTCGCGTAATCGTCACGATGCAGCGCGACATTCACCACGCCGAAGCTGGGCACGTGCAGGTCGCGCGCGAGGCGCTCGGCGAGCCACGCGCCGCCACTGTAAATACCGGCCAGCACGGCGCCTTCCGCACTGTCTGGCCCTGCGCCGAGCCTGTCGCCATAGGCAGCACGAATCTGCTCGAGCAAAGCGCTGTATAGCGCTTCGGCATCAATGGAACTCATGATCGTCGGAAAGTCCATCTAGATATTGCTGGAGAATAATGCTGGCGGCTTCGGCGTCCAGCATGTCGGCGCGGCCGTTGCCGGCGCGAATTTCCGCCTTCGCTTCGACTGACGAATAGCGCTCGTCGATCCACGTCACCGGCAGATTGAAGCGGCCATTCAGTTGATTGCCGAAGCGCTTCGCGAGTTGGGTCATCTCGTGCGGCGTGCCGTCCGGGTGCATCGGCAAGCCGACCACCAGCGCGTCCGGCTTCCACTCGGCAATCAGCTTGCCGATCGCCTCGAAACGGTATTCGCGGCTGCGGTTCTGCACGATCACAAGCGCCCGTGCGCTACGGGTGAGCGAGTTGCCCACCGCCACGCCGATCCGCTTTTCACCATAGTCGAACGCAAGCAGCGTCGCCTCACGTCCGGCCGGCGGACTCATACGCTACCTTTCATGCGTGACCTGCTTCGCCCGACAGCATCGACAGCGAAATGCCGAGCAGCGCGAGCGCGGCTTCCAAGCGTTGTTCGGCGGGCACGTCGAAAACGATTTTCGGGTCGGCTTCAACCGTGAGCCAGCCGTTCTTGGAAATCTCTTCCTCGAGTTGACCCGCGGCCCAGCCGGCATGACCGAGCGTGAGCAGGAAGCGTTCCGGACCGGTACCGCTCGCGACGGCTTCGAGCACGTCTTTCGAGGTGGTCATTTCAAGGCCGCCCGGTACCGACATGGATGACGTATACGCATTGCCGTCTTTCGGATCGTGCAGCACGAAGCCACGCTCGGTTTGCACCGGGCCACCGAAATACACGGGCACATGAAGAAGGGGTTCGATCTCGAGCTTGAGATCGATGCGACTGAAGAGCGCTTCAAGATCGATATCGGTCGGCCGGTTGATCACGAGGCCGAGCGCACCGCGCTCACTGTGATCGCAAAGGTAGACCACCGTTCCTGAAAACGTGGGATCGGCCATGCTCGGCATGGCGATCAGGAACTGGTTGGTCAGATTGATGCGATCGGTACTCTTGGACATAGTTCGAATTTTAGCAAAGACGATGCAGGATGGCTGGCTTTGGGCGCTGGAGCGCAACATGCGCGATGAAGAGCGCCGCGAGCCATCGACGGCGAATCAAGTTGCACTCTATCACGCACGCAGGCCTTGTCCACGGTGCGTTAGAGGTGTTTTGCGACACGCTGGGCGCGCGCCGCCGGGTCCGAACCTTGCTCCTCGCGGCGGCCGGCTGAGGGTGTCTGCCGGCGCGCGGGACAGGCTGCCAATTGTGCCGGTTGCGCCAATTGCGCGGCCGCTCAGGTGCCGCCCTGCTCGATCGCGCGCGTCAACGCGGCCAGCGCGGTGTTGCTGCCGGTCGGCGCGACGCCGGCGGCGACTTTGTGCAACATCGCGCGCAACGCCTCGGCAGCCTGCTCGAGCGTGCTCGCCGCAGGCGCTCCGACGATGACGTGCGAGCGCACTGCCGGCGTGGAAACGCCGGCATGCGCGCGGCGGCGCCACGCCAGCCCGAGCGCGTCGGCTACCAGCGCCACGTGGCCCAAGCCCAGCGCGCATGCGGCAGCGCCGAGCCGGTAGGCGGCATCGCCCGCCTGCAGCGCTTCGCTCGGATCGGCTTTCTCGGGCTGATCGGCCGCGCGGGCGTGTTCGGTCAGCGCCGAAATCGACGCATCCGCCGTCTGCAGGAAATCTTCGTAAGCGTGCGCGTTGACGGTCAGCACACCCAGTTCGCGCGTCAGCGAACTGCGAGTCGCGCTGATTGCTTGCGCCTGCACGGCGCCCGCCTCCCAGAGCATTTCGGAAGCCTGCGTACCGGCGACGTGCCAATCGACCGTCAGGCCGTAGTCGTGCAGCACTTCGACCTGATCGGCATCTTCCGCTGCAGCGCCAAATAGCGCGTAGTCGCGCCACAGCAGCGCCAGCGTCGCGCGCACCAGCGAACGCGGCGCACGCTCGATGCCGCGCGCGTGATCGGCCAGCGTGAGATTGCAGCGCGCATAGAAACGCCGCGCGTCGGCTTCTCCGGCAGCACGGCCGCTGACGCGCAGCGCCTTCGCGCACGCTTTGGCGAGACGCCAGAAATCGTAGGAATCCGGGCCGGCGAGTTCGGACAGGACTGCGTCCAGTTCGTCGAGCGCGGCATTGGTGAACGCCAGCGCGGCGCCGCTGTTGTCGGGCTGCGCGCGCAACACGGGCAGCAGCGCGCGCTCGTAGCGCGCCCGCAAATGAGCCAGTTGATCAGCGGGCTGGGCGTGCAGCGACACCGGCGGTATCGGACGTGAGGTCAGCGCGAGGTCTTCGAACGCGGCGGTTGAACCCGGCGTGTGTTCCGACAGATGGGTGCAGAGCGCGCGATAGTGCCTGAACAGAGTGGGCGAACAGGACAGCTCGTGCAGATTGTGACGCTCGAGCGCCGCGCGGAAATCGCGCAACGCCGCACCGAACACGGATCGCGCGTTGTCCGCGTCAGCCGGGCTCGCCGGACTCCCCTCGTCGGCCAAAGGCGAAAGCCGCACCAGCGCGTCCGCGAAGCGCTGCGCGCTCAGCCAGCCTGCCTCGCGCAACGCGTGCGACGCACGCAATAACGCCGAGGTGCTCTCGCTGTGTTGCTCGAACGCCAGCAGCGCCTCGGCCAGCGCCAGCTCTGCGGAACGGACAGCGCCGCCGCGCGGATTCGGCAAGGCATCGAAGGAATCAGGTGCAGCGGATCGAAGAGTCATGGGCTAGCGACAGGAAGCTGACGGGCCGCCGCCCGGCGCTGCACGAGAGACTGATCGGCTAACGCGCGAACTGGCGACAGAACAATGACAGACTACCGCTGCGACACGGTGCAACCGGGGACGTTCCGCATCGACGCGTTGGGGCGGCGTTCCGAACGCACGAATCGCGTTCGATCCGGGCGGCGCCGTCTGCAAAGCGCCGCGCGGCGGACGTACGACCGGCGCCCAGTCAGACAATGCCCGGGCACCGCCGTTTACCCCCTCGGATCTCAGATCTGGACCATCTCGAAGTCTTCCTTGCGCGCTCCGCATTCCGGACAGGTCCAGTTGATGGGAACGTCCTCCCAACGAGTGCCCGGCGCAATGCCTTCGTCCGGCAAACCGGCTTCTTCGTCGTAAATCCAGCCGCAAATCAGGCACATCCAGCTTTGATATTCCATTCTTGTGTCGCGTCGTAGAGTCCGTGGAAACGGGAGCCATGATGGTACCGTGTTGCCGCCCCAATGCCTAGCAATCAGAAACGCGCAAATCGCGGCGTGCGACGGCCTTCGGCGATGCCGGGCGGGTCGCTGCGTGGCACGCTTGCGGCGTAGTGCCACTGCATGACCGACTCGCCCCTGCGCCTGGATTTGCCGCCTGCTCGCCAGATAGCCGCTGCCGGCTTGCAGCAGGACATCGAAGAATGCGAAAAAACGCCTTCATGACAGTTTAGGCCGCATAATTGAGCCGATTGCGCACCGTCTGCGCCTAAATACAGCCCCTTTTTGCAAATTTTCATGCCCAGCGATACGCCTCCGATCGTCCTCACCTTCGGCCTTTCCGATCCCACCGGCGGCTCCGGCCTGCAAGCCGACCTGATGACGCTTGCCAGCATGGGTTGCCATGGCGTCTCCGTACTCACCGGCTATACCGTGCGCGACTCGGCAAGCTGCGACGAAGTCACCGGGCTCGACCCTGAAGTAGTCGCGACCCAGGCCCGGATGCTGCTCGAAGATATGCCGATCGCCGCGTTCAAGGTCGGCGCATGCACGCGTGCGGAAGTGGTGAGCGCGATTGCCGAAGTGGTCGCCGATTACGACGACATCCCGCTGATCCTTGCCCCCGACTTCACGCTCGACGACGAACACGTGCTCGCCGCCGACGAACTGCGCGAAGCGATTGCCGACCTGCTCGCACCGCAAACCACCTTGCTGGTCGCCGATTCGGCCACGCTGCTCGCGCTCGCTCAACCGGACGGCGACGCCGAGGCGCCGAGCCTCGACGCAGCGATCTCGCATTTGCTGTCACAAGGTTGTGAGTACATTCTGTCGACGGAAACCGGTACGCACCGGCTCGTCAATACGCTGTTCAGCGAAGACGGCCAACTGCGCCAGGACATGTGGGACCGCGGCAGTCACAGGATCATGGGCATCACGGACACGCTCGGTTCCGCGATTGCTGCCCTGCTGGCCAACGGTCAGGAACCGGCCGAAGCCGTGCGCGAAGCACAGGAGTACCTGTATCAGGCAGTGCGCAGCGCATTTCGGCCAGGAATGGGCGCGTATATGCCAGATCGCTTCTTCTGGGCCCGCAGCAGCGACGACGATACACCGCCGGCCGCGGGTAAGGACGCGGCGCCGGGTGAGGCGCGTCATTAATATTCGACGCGAGGCATCAGCGGCATGAGCGGCAAGCGCATGGCGAGCATTACAGCCATAACCTGGCAGCACCCATGAAAAACCCGCATTTCTGCGGGGTTTTTTCTTTTTGAACAATCCTCTGGCCGCCCTTTCGGGCGCAAACCCACTTTCAAACTTGTAATCAAACGTTACAACGAACGTTTTATCATCAGGTTAGACTTTCGATTCGTAATTCTGTCATATAGCTCTATGTCGTCGCCGACACCCATTCCCTTACCAGCCGGTGCTCCTGACGACTCCCGCGCCTTCCTGCAACGCAGCCACGGCGAAGTTACCAGCCGCGACAGGATGCAAATGTTCCGCCACAAGCCGGTCACGATCTGGCTGACGGGATTGTCCGGGGCGGGCAAATCAACCATCGCTTTCGAACTCGAGCGGCGGCTCGCAGCGCTAGGCCACGCGTGCTATGTTCTCGACGGCGACAATGTCCGCCACGGCTTGGCAAGCGATCTTGGCTTCGACAGCAAAGACCGGCGGGAAAATATTCGCCGGGTGGCGCACGTGGCCCAATTGATGAACGACGCGGGCTTGATCGTCATTACGGCTCTGATCTCGCCGATGCGCGAAGACCGGGCAATGGCGCGCGAAATCATCGGGCCCGGCAATTTCATCGAAACCTACCTGTCGGCCTCTGTCGACGCTTGCGCCCGCCGGGATCCAAAAGGTCTCTATGCCAAAGCCCGGAATGGCGAGATTCCGTCATTCACCGGGGTATCGGCGCCCTATGAAGTCCCAACCGATCCTGAACTGAATATAGACACCGCAACGCTGACGCCGGCCGAAAGCGTGGGAAAACTGTTCGCCTACTTGCACGACAACTGCCTGACGGATCCCTGCTGCGCAGCGCACACGCAATATTGAACGGTCCTCGGAGCAGCACCGCTCGCCCCAAAAGCAAAAACCCGCATTTCTGCGGGTTTTTGCTTTTGAGAAGCACGCCTCGCGGCGCACTTCCCCATGTGATTCGAACCGAGCCTCTCATGGAGAGAGGCCCAACCGAAATTACATGTCCATGCCCATGCCACCCATGCCGCCGGGCATACCGCCAGGCATCGGAGCATCTTCCTTCGGCAGTTCGCACACAGCTGCGTCGGTGGTCAACAGCAGGCCAGCGACCGAAGCTGCGTTTTGCAGCGCCGTACGCGTAACCTTCGTCGGGTCCACGACACCTGCGTCAACGAGGTCGACGTACTCGCCGGTTGCTGCGTTGTAGCCGTAGTTGCCCTTGCCTGCTGCAACTGCTGCCACCACGACGCTCGCTTCTTCGCCGCCGTTCGTGACGATCTGGCGCAGCGGTTCTTCCATTGCGCGCAGAACGATCTTGATACCTGCATCTTGATCAGCATTCGCGCCCTTCAGGCCAGCGATTGCCGTGCGAGCGCGGATCAGTGCGACGCCGCCGCCAGCCACGATGCCTTCTTCCACAGCTGCGCGCGTTGCGTGCAGTGCGTCTTCGACACGTGCCTTCTTTTCCTTCATTTCGACTTCGGTCGCAGCGCCGACCTTGATCACTGCAACGCCGCCTGCCAGCTTGGCAACGCGTTCTTGCAGCTTTTCACGGTCGTAGTCCGACGTAGCTTCTTCGATTTGCGTGCGAACTTGCTTCACACGCGCTTCGATGTTTGCTGCTTCGCCAGCGCCGTCGATGATCGTCGTGTTTTCCTTGCCCACTTCGATACGCTTCGCTTGACCCAGTTCGGCCAGCGTTGCCTTTTCGAGCGTCAGGCCGGTTTCTTCAGCGATAACTTGACCGCCCGTCAGGATCGCGATGTCTTCCAGCATGGCCTTACGACGATCGCCGAAGCCCGGAGCCTTGACAGCAACAGTCTTCAGGATGCCGCGAATGTTGTTCACCACCAGCGTTGCCAGTGCTTCGCCTTCGACGTCTTCTGCGATGATCAGCAGCGGACGGCCAGCCTTGGCGACTTGTTCCAGAACCGGGAGGAGGTCACGAATGTTCGAGACCTTCTTGTCGTGCAGCAGCACGAACGGGTTGTCCAGAACAGCAACTTGCTTGTCCGGGTTGTTGATGAAGTACGGCGACAGGTAGCCGCGGTCGAATTGCATACCTTCGACAACGTCCAGCTCGTCTTGCAGCGACTTGCCGTCTTCAACCGTGATGACGCCTTCCTTGCCGACCTTGTCCATTGCTTCAGCGATACGGTCGCCGATCGACGAGTCGCTGTTTGCCGAAATCGCGCCAACTTGAGCGATTTCCTTGTTGGTCGTGCACGGCTTGCTGATCTTGCGCAGTTCTTCGATCGCGGCCGTCACAGCCTTGTCGATACCACGCTTCAGGTCCATCGGGTTCATGCCCGATGCAACGTATTTCATGCCTTCGCGGACGATCGACTGAGCCAGGACCGTTGCGGTCGTGGTGCCGTCACCTGCGTTGTCGCTGGTCTTGGAAGCAACTTCCTTGACCATTTGCGCGCCCATGTTCTGGAGCTTGTCTTTCAGTTCGATTTCTTTCGCGACCGAAACACCATCCTTCGTGACCGTCGGGCCGCCGAAGCTGCGTTCCAGGACAACGTTGCGACCCTTCGGGCCCAGCGTGACCTTCACAGCGTTCGCGAGGATGTTCACGCCTTCAACCATCTTGGCACGGGCGGAATCACCGAATACGACGTCTTTAGCTGCCATCTTCTAACTCCTTGAATTCTTGGGATATAACCGGGTAAGTAGCGAGTTACTCGCTTACTTCTGCACCACGGCCATGATGTCTTCTTCGCGCATCACGAGCAGTTCGCTGCCGTCGACCTTAACGGTCTGGCCTGCGTACTTGCCGAACAGGACGCGGTCACCAACCTTCACGTCGAGTGCGATTTGTGCACCCTTATCGTCACGCTTGCCCGGGCCGACTGCCAGGATTTCGCCTTGATCCGGCTTTTCCGCTGCGGCTTCGGGGATCACGATGCCCGACGCAGTCTTGGTTTCTTGATCCAGACGTTTGACGATCACGCGATCATGCAAAGGACGAAGGTTCATACATACTCCTCTCTTGATTGAGACTGAAGAACGCTGAGAAAACCCGGCTGGCTAAGCCAACCGGCGATGTTGTTAGCACTCTCGTGCAGCGAGTGCTAATTATATGGACGGGTGGTGACAAATTCAAGAAGGGATGTGGAGATCGATGCTGCGATTGTCGAGATTCGTTTAAGGTCGAATTTTGTTCGCTGCCGTTTGACCTCGCGCGTTGCGTCCGGATCAACATCACGGCGGGGGAATCTGCTGCCAAAACAATGGGTTGACAGAAAGCGAGTTGATTCGCGGGGCCGCGCGGGCAGCATAGCGGCGCGCTCTGTCTGATGGCTTGTGCCGGGGAAGGTGCTGGCGATTTACCTTTGCTCCAGGGAAAACCCCGAGTCGATGGGACGCCGACTGCGCGCGGTTCGCATGTACCAGCTGTCGGGTGAATACCGCGAGATTGTCAGGACGGTTCCTGATGGGGGGCTTCCAAGTACTGCACCGAGCCCTGCAGACGTCAGCCCTCGCGGCAGGCCGCGAACGGATAGCGCACCGGTGTCTGGAAGACCAAAGCGCCTCGGCACCTCCAGACTATTCATCCCGCATTCAGACTCGACTACGGACCCATCCAGGGGCGGCAGCTCGCCAGCCTACCGAAATTTAATGCACGTCAGTCCTGTCTGACGGGGTCTCACCGCAGTCACCTTAACAGGCTTGAGCGGTTGCCCTTCGCCATCAAGTTCAAAGACGCCGACGGCGCATTGCCGCTGCGGTGCATGCATAAGCAATCCGACGAACGAGCTACTCGGGTCGGACGGTTTGGCCCCTTCCTCGGCGATCAGCAAATAGTGCGCATCTTTCTGCGGCGTAAAGGTCGCGGGCATCATGCAGGCGTTCTGCTCGTAAGAGATCACGAGCGGACTGCCCGGCACGACTTTCACCGGCACTGCGCCCGGGCTGCCGTCGACAGATGTTTTTCCCGTGTAGCAGCCCTTTTCATTCAATGTCAGGAGATAGACTCCAGCGCCCTGAATGTGGAGGTCCGCGGCGGGCTCCGAGTCTTTTGGAAAGGGATACGGATGGCCAACGGTGGTACAGCCTGCGAGAAGAGCAAATGCGCAAGCGATAGTTATTTTGGACTTCATGACTTTCTTTTCTAACGTAGAGAAACTATCTGGCCAGTGAGCCCACGAGCGCCGGTTGCACCTGCAAGGACACTCGCGACGCACGTCGCTCGACGCAATTTGCGCTCACTGACCGACGCCCGCTTACTCGGCCTTCGCGGCACTCGCCGGATCGGTTTGAGCCGTCGGCTCGGAAGCCGAGGCATCCTTCGGCGGCGCGTCTTCCTTGATCTCAAAGGACGGGTCGCGCACCCAACGGCTCAGATCCTTGCTGATCACAATGGTCGTGCGATCGAGAATCGAACAGCTTCCCTTGAACGCACCCCACATGCCGCCCACTGACCAGCGGTTAATCTTCGTGTGACGGATGACCTTGCCGTCCTCAAGCAGATCCGCACTCACCGTCGTAGCCTTGGGGCCGCTCCATGCGCCGCCGCCGACGCCCAGTACGTGCGTGATCTGCAATCTGAGAATCTTCGCGCCGCCCGCGTCGGTTTGCGACGCGATGGTGCCGTCGTCCGTCTTGTTGATGCGGCGAAGTGCGTCGCCAACATGGCGTGTCAGCATGTCTTCAATGTGGCATTCATTCTTGATCTGATCGACGACGCTGGCGTCCGGTGCGTAGGTGACTGGGGTTTCCAGTAAAACCTGACTGGCGGCGAAGGCAGAGGTTGTTGAGAAAAACAGTGCGGTGAAGAGAAGTTTTTTCATAGCGTGGCGTTTTCTAGTTTTTTGCTTTGGTGCGGATCATTGGATCGTGCGCAGCACCGAATGCATCCATCGCCGCGAGTGCGGGGACTATCGCCTCACGACGTCGCCTGGCGAATGGATTCGCGCGTACTTCATTCGAAGCTGAAGCGGAGGTCCTTGACGATCTGTTCATTACCCCACTTGAACGAACAGACGCGAGCTACCTCGACGCTGACTGTTTTCGATCCCGCAGTCTGCTTTTCACTGACAGGCAAACAGCCCCCCTGAATGGTCACAGTCGGGGCGCCTTGGTTCGACAGCGGGAATTCGACGCCTGCGTCCTCGGGAATGGTGTGAGTGAGCGAGACGTTTTCGATGTAGTCGTCGGGCGCCGAAAGAATCACGGCGTTGTCGACTGATAGCGTGTAGTAGTCGTGCTGGAACGGCACCTCGGTGATACATATTCTCGAGGTGTGCTGACCGAAAGTTTGTGTCTGGCATTTTGGTGCTGCCGCGAATGCTGGTAGTGCGCCAAGCAGGAGGGAAAGCGTGAAGATTTTTTTCATATGAGCGGCGTTTCAGGAAAATGATGGTGTACGCCGGCGAAGACATGGTGTTTCGACCGGAATCTTCCCATCGTCTTACCGCGTCCCGCGCTGCTTCCCCGTGCGCTGCTGATCACTCCCGCTTTCCCAAAACCGTAGGTTGCGGTTTCGTTTGGTGGATTCGCTCAGCGCACGCGGCTGTGCAGTTTACGGCATTCGTACGATGAATAACGGCCGAAGCGCAGTGTTCTTTAGTATTGGTCGGCAATATTTTTCAATCACATTTCGCTTTCGATGATCCGCAATAGCCAACCAGCCGGGGAAATCCGCGCCGACCTCGGTGCTGCGCATCTTGCCGCGTTCTTTCATCACCTCTATCCGGGCGCGCTGATGCATTGGCTGGCCCTGCCGGACCTCGAACTGCGCCGCGAATTCGCCTTTGCGACCAATGTCTTCCTGCAAGGCAGCGCCCGCCTGCCGAACGAAGAAAAATAGGAATCCAGATGAAACTCCTCGCGTCGACCTAAGGCACCGAAGGCGACACGCCTACGTAATCGGGATTCGGCAGCACGGTCGGATTCGACGGGAAAGCGATGCTGAATGCCTTCATAGACGCTGCGCAAGGGCTCCGCGTGCTTCTGTATCCAGGGTGGCCCGGCACGCCCAACGATATGACGCTGCCCGACAATTTCTTCATCATCGAAGAGACGCCCCATCAATGGCTGTTTCCGCGGACCTGGCTCGTTATTCATCATGGCGGCAACGGCACAACTCACTCGGCGTGCCGCGCAGGAGGGCGATCGGTCGTATTGCCTTTCGCAGGGGACCAGTTCTTCTGGATGCATCAAATGAAACGCCTCGGCGTAGCGGGCGACCCAGTATCGACGCGCAAGCTGGAGCGCGACAAGCTCAAGCAGGCAATCAGCTTTGCGCGGCGTGCAGAGGCCATGCAACGCGCCTCTGCGCGGGAAAACGAATGGCGCGGGAAAACGGCACAGCAACCGCCGTTGCGGAGATAGAGACGCTCTTTCGCCCATGATTCAGCGAACCCTGCGGCAATGGGCACAACTCAGCGGAGCGCACCGCTCATCGTGTTGAAATAGAGAATGTTTTCACCGTAGTTCAAGAAGCGAATCCGCGGCGCCACCGTTCAACGAAACCAAAAATATTCTGCGCATCGAATGATGTACAGCGCATAACTAAAAATCGCACATGGGGGTCCGCTATCCGTTCGAAGGCTTAATGACGGCTTTCATTTCGCCCTCCGCCGGCTACGTGCGCAAACGCACCGACAACACCCACTCCGATATCGCGTAATAACGGCAAATTCCAAGTCTTAAAACCAAAGCACGGCGAAGCATTGGAAAAGACCTCCGCGGCGAATGCCGTGACTCGCCGCAAGGATAGAGAGACGCATAAAGTGGACTTCAAAATGCATCCTGTCGATTTCGGCGGACATTTCGGTTGGCTTTACGAGCCAGTGTCACGGCCTGACAAAACCAGGCAATTAGGGATCGTGCTGTGCGGCCCCCTCGGCCATGAAGCTTTATGGCTGCATCAAACCATCCGCTCGCTCGCCGACCGTCTCGCGGACCAGGGATTTGCAGTACTCAGATTCGACTACGCCGGCACCGGCGACTCCGTCGATACCGGCAAGCTCGTCGAACCGGACAAATGGGTGGACGAAGCGATCGAAGCCGTAGATTTCCTTCGACGAACAACGGGCATCGAACGCGTCGCGCTGGTCGGGGTCCGCTTTGGCGCGATGGTTGCCGCGCAGGCTGCGCGCGCGGCACGCGTCGATACGGTGGCGCTCATCGCACCCGTCGTGGTTGGACGGCAGTTCGTGCGAGAAATGGATGTGCTGCAGCGCACGTGGCTCGACAAGACGGCCCGCCACGTGGCCAGCTATACCGAGCCTGCCGACGCATTCGATGTGCTGGGGCATCGCTTCAGCCGCGCCGCCATCGAAGCCGTCGGCAAATACGATTTGCGCCGGGTTACAGCGGTGCCCGCGAGCAACCTGTTGATCGTTCACGCCGGCAGTCAGGGTCCCAGTTACGAGCTGGCGAACCTGTACAGCAAGCTTGGCGCAAAGGTCGATTCCCTGCCGTTTCCCGAATACCCTGAGGCGATGCAGCCCTCATGGCTGGCCGTGCTGCCTCGCGCAACATTGAGTTCGGTCGAAGCATGGTTCGTCCGCGAAGGAGCACGCTTGCCCGCGCCATTTCCGCCCGCTTCATTCGACGCAGTGGCGTCCCTAAAACCTTCGCGGCGAGCAGTCGGTCTGGACGGCATTGTCGAGACGCCGGTCGAGCTTGCCGATGGGCGCATATTCGCCATGCTGTGCGAACCCGCCGGCCGTTCGGAACGCTCACCGCTAGTTGTCATCGCCAACACTGCGGCAACGCATCATGTCGGCGACGGCCGGTTTAACGTTGAACTCGCCCGTTCGCTGGCACAAGCGGGCATCGCATCGCTGCGACTCGATGCAGACGGCATTGGCGATAGCCGCGGTGCGGGGACAGTTGCGAACCCGTCCTTGCTCAGTTATGACCAGCTCGCCGCCGATACGTCGCTGGCGGTCGACTGGGCCGTCGACAGGGGGCATCCGCGCGTCGCTGTCTTCGGGATCTGTTCAGGCGCCTATCTGGGGCTTCACGCAGCCACGAAAAACCCGGCCGTCGCCGCCCTCCTGCTGGTCAATCTCCAGGGTTTCGAATTTCCGGTCGGCTTCAGAATGTGCGACGCCGCAAAGATCGGCGCGGGATCAACACGCGCCCATTTCAGCGCCATGCTGCGCGCGCAAAAATGGTCGCAGGTTCTGCGCGGCGAGGTCAGCTTGCGGCCGGTATTGCGAACGCTGTCCCGCTATGCCATCGACACGGTCGTGAATGCCGTCGCATCATTGACCGGCGACGCGAACGGCAGCGCGGTGAACAAAGGCTCGCGCGCGCGGCGGCGCATGATGGATCTCGACAAGCGCGGCGTCCGGGTGCGGCTACTCTTCAGTCCGCTGGACCACGGCCTGGACGAACTACGCCTGCACTTCGGCCGCGGCGGACGCCGGCTCAACAAGCTGGCGCACGCCAGCGCGATGGTGATTCCGAACATGGACCACGAAGTGTTGAATCCCGCGGCACGCCAGCGGGTTGCCGCGTTGTGCGAGACATTTTTCACCCAGGCGCTCGCACCAAAATAAGTGTGACCGGGCGCACAAACATATGTAATTCGCCACCCTGCGCACGCCGCCATCAGCTATCTTTTTTTAGTGGGTTCCAGGAGATTGCACTCACCTGCAACGGTAGCGTGTGAGCGGCACAGCGTCTCCCTTCGTCAGACATTCGCAGAGACTGCAGCCAGGGCTTGATTCAACAAATAAAATGAACACGCGCCCCCATTCCATCGAACACACGTCGGGTCGAACCCTGACTCGACGCGCCGTGCTGCGCGGCATGGCATCGGCCGCGCTGGCCGCGATGTCGCCCCGCTTATACGCGCAACATGTGCAGATGGGCGTCGTCAATCCGCCCGTTCAACTCGACGATGCGTGGTTAATCGACCAGACCGGCAGGAAGCAACGTTTGAACGACTTGCTGAGTCAGCACGTGACCGCACTGCAGACGATCTACACCGGCTGCAGTTCGGTATGCCCGCTGCAAGGCGCACTGTTCACTGCGGTGCAGGACCGGCTGCCGCATATCCGCGCAAATCATCCGGTTCAATTGCTGTCGATCGGAATCGATCCGCTTTCCGATTCGCCCGCCGCCCTGCATGAATGGTTGATGCGTTTTCAGGCGGGCCCCGCCTGGAATGCGGCAACGCCGACATTGGGCGATGTCGACCGGATACGCACGGCGCTCTCGGGCAGCCGCTTGCCACTCGGGAACATCGCCGATCACGCAACCCAGATTTACTGCTTCGATGCGAGCGCAAAGCTGCGCTGGCGTAGTGCCGACCTTCCGCGTGCAGACGAAATCTGCGATGTGCTCAACGCGCTGGGACGAGTGTAGTCCGACGTTCAAGGATACCCAGGCCATGGCACGCATTCTTTCCGCAAGAACCATCATCCGGTCGCTCAACAGCGGCGTGAAGGCCCTGTTGCTGATCGCGTTGGCGTCGGCCTTCGCGACACTATCCGGACTCGCCGAGGCGCAAACGTCAGCCTCGATCGCACTGACGGGTTCGAGCTTTTGCGCGGACGTCGACTCGCAGTCGCTAACGCCGGGCGCCGCGGTCCTTACCTGGACCTGCAATGGCGGCGCCAACCAGAGCTGGCTGCCATCGGCTTCAGGAAGTCGATACACCCTGCTTAATCAGAACAGCAATCTGTGCATGGACGTGTCGGGCGCCAGCAAGGCCGCGGGCGCCCCGGTCATTCAGTGGACCTGCAATGGCGGCACGAACCAAAGCTTCACGCTGAAGGCGCAAGGCGGCGGCTACGCGATCGTCGCGGTACACAGCGGCATGTGCCTCGCTGCGGCGAGCCAGACCAACCAGGGGTCCCAGGTCCTGCAGCAGGTTTGCAACGGCAGTGCGCTGCAAACCTGGCAGGTCAACGGCCTGCCTATGCCGGCACTGACTTCCAAGTGGACCGCGCCGATCACGCTGCCAATTATTCCTGTAGCGGCCGCCAATCTGCCCGACGGGACCGTGCTGGTCTGGTCCGCCGACAGTCCGTTGAATTTCACAGCAGGTGAAGTCACGCCGGGCAAAACATACACGGCGATTTTCAATCCCGCCACGAACACCAGCAAACAGGTGGTGGTCACCAACACCGGCCACGACATGTTCTGCCCGGGCATCGTCAATCTGCCGGACGGCCGCATCTATGTGACAGGCGGCTCCAGCAGCGACTTGACCAGTTTCTACACGCCTTCGACCCATGCGTGGACTTCAGGCAACCCAATGAACATTCCGCGTGCCTACCAGGGCAGCGTCACGTTGAGCAACGGCGGCGTGTTCCTGGTGGGTGGCTCATGGAATGGCCCATTGGGCGGCAAGACCGGCGAAACGTGGACGTCGGGCTCGGGATGGCAAGTCAATAGCGCGATACTCGACGACTACATCCTCACGAACGACGCGGGCGGCATATTCCGTGCCGACAATCACGCGTGGTTGTTCGCGGTCTCCAATGGCCGTGTCTTCCACGCGGGGCCGAGCAAGGCGATGCACTGGTTCGATACGGCGGGCGCCGGCAGCGTAACCCAGGCCGGCAATCGGGGCAACGACAACGATGCGATGAACGGCAACGCCGTCATGTATGACATCGGCAAGATCCTCGCGGTCGGCGGTGCGCCAAGCTACGACTCCTCCCCCGCCACGTCGAACGCGACGCTCATCAATATCAGCAGCGGCACCGCGGTCACCACCGCGATCCGCTCGATGAACTATCAGCGCGCCTTCAACAACAGTGTCGTGCTGCCGAATGGACAGGTCGTCGTGGTGGGCGGCCAGACCTTCGCGCAACCTTTCTCGGACGACACCGCGGTCTTGACGCCGGAGTTGTGGGACCCGACTAAACAAACCTTCTCGCCGCTTGCTCCGCAAGCCGTGCCGCGTGTCTATCACAGCGTTGCGCTGCTGCTGCCGGATGGTCGCGTGCTAAGCGGCGGTGGCGGACTCTGCGGCACCTGTTCGACCAACCACCCCAACGTCGAAATACTGACCCCGCCGTATCTGCTCAACGCGAATGGGTCCGCGGCAACCCGGCCGACCATCAGCTCGGCGCCGACCGTGGCTCAACTCGGTACGTCGATCGCGGTGAGCGCCAGTAGCGGCGTCAAGGCATTCGCGCTGATGCGCCTGTCGTCCGTCACCCATTCGATCAACAACGAGCAGCGCCGCGTGCCGGTCAGTTTCACAGTCGGCACAGGAGGCGAATACCTGTTGACCATCCCCTCCGATCCGAGTGTCGTGGTGCCAGGGTACTACATGCTCTTCGCGTTGAACGCGAACGGTGTGCCGAGCGTGTCGCGCACGCTGCAGATCCAGTAATGGCGTCGCCGTCCCGACGCCCGGCGGCACGCGTGTCGATCGGCCTCGTACTGGCCGCGGCGGCGTTGCTTGTCAACGCAACCCAGGTGGCTCACGCCGCTGAGCCGTGCGCGGCCGACGACCTGGGATGCGCGATCTTCAATGGGCAGCATGCGCTCGCGGCGCAACTGCGCGGCGACGATCGCACGCTGCCCGCCTCGACAACCCGATGCATCAACTGCCATGCCCAAACCGATCCGGCGGGTGCCTTCGCGCCGCCTTTGACGCGCGACTACCTGCTCGACACGACCAGCCGGCGGGGCGGCCCGCCCAGCCATTACGACCTCGCGAGCTTCTGCCACGCGCTCAAGGAGGGGGTCGATCCGGCCGGCGTCGTGCTGCGCAAGTCGATGCCTCACTTTCAGGTCTCCGATGCCGAGTGCACGGCGCTCTGGCGTTTCATCACAAATCGTTAGGTAGCCTATGAACCGGAAAACCAGGTATTTCCCCTGGCCCCCTGCACTATTTCCCGCCGCTTTGGTTCGGGATGTCGTGATTCGACTGCAGGATGGCGTTTTCACGCGCTATGCGAAGCACTCCGAAAGCAATGCGCGGTGTTACGCTGAAGCAAGAAGCCTTCGCGGCAGTGCGCCGCCGTTCAGCGGCAGAGTCAGCACCTACGAGAACGTACCGCGAAGCGCCATTGCCGGCGAACGGCGAAACATCGCTGCGGGAGCGACTGCGATGGAATTCAAAACATATATAGCGTTGTTAATCTGGGTGTTTAGCAGTGCTGCTTTCGCATGGCAGCCGCTCACCTATCCGATCCGAAGCCAAAGCGCCTACCAGCGCAGCGTCGACACGGCGATGTGTTATGCCCAGGCGAACAGAGAGTCCAAGGTCAACATCGCCCACGAATCGCAGTTGCCACCGCGTCAACCTGTTGCGACCAGGACTTCGTCGACCGGTGCGCCGTCGCGGCCCCCTATTCCTCCCAGCAGCTTTTCGGCAGCCCCGTTTGGCGCCAGCATGCCTGCCGCCGCACCGGCCGCAAGCGGAGCCACGGCGACCACGGCAAACAACGCCGCAGCGATGAAGTCCGCGAGCGCACCCGCCGCGTCGGCAGCGGCAGCGGCAACCACTGCGGCATCGGCAGCGGCAACCACCGCGGCGGCTTCGGCGGCGGTCGCAGGCAACGGCGCTTCGGAAACAGTAGCCGGCGGCGCTTCGGAGAGCGCAGCGGCGTCCAGCGTGAAGCTGCCGCCGCTGCCCGCGCCCGAGCCGCCGATGACCCGGTATTGGGCCGTGTATAGCGCATGCATGCAGGCGCGAGGGTATGTCGTCGCACAGTAACCCCGCGAGTCCGCCAGCAGGCCTCGTTGCCGTACGGTGTACTTTTTGATTCCGGCGCCGGCATTTGACGCCCGTTTTCGACATGGCAATGCTTAGCGACATTACCTCCGATGAGCACGATTCCCCCCAATGCAGGCACTGCGGTGCGCTGCTAGCCGACCGCTTTACGCCCTGTCCTTCGTGCAATGCGCGTCCGCTCGACTCGCTGGGCACGCGCACCGCGCCCCCGGCGTCCCTTAAAATCCCGCTACCTGACAGCGAGGCGCTGTTCGGGCCGCAATTGCCGGTGCGCAAGATCTGGCGACCATCCTCGCGCGCACTGGTCAATCCGTACGATGTCGCCGAAGAATCGCAAGTTGCCGTACCGGTCGCCCAGAAACTGCGCCGCCCTCTTGTGATGGGCGCGTCATTGATGGTGGTGACGTCCGCTGTGTATCTGGGTTTCATTCACACCAACGACGGGGAAATCAGTCCCCCAATCGCGGTATCCGGCAAAGTGACCGGCCAGAACGGCAAGCCGCCGGTCGGAGCGCTTGTTCTCGCCCAGCGGTCCGCCGCGCAGCAGCCGGCGTCGGCCGCACTCGCTGCGCGCGCCGCGCCTGTCCGTTCCCCACCTGGTGCGCAACCGGCTACGGCTGCAGCTACGGCAGCGCCGGCTGCACGTCGTGTCGTGGCG
The DNA here is from genome assembly GCF_059567945.1 of Paraburkholderia sp. BGA-UO-ETr-F12. Classification (NCBI taxonomy): domain Bacteria; kingdom Pseudomonadati; phylum Pseudomonadota; class Betaproteobacteria; order Burkholderiales; family Burkholderiaceae; genus Paraburkholderia; species Paraburkholderia sp. BGA-UO-ETr-F12. Next base: position 39,478 of record NZ_JCAQOZ010000048.1, read on the forward strand.
GTCGCATCGCCGGCTGCGAAGCACAATCCCGGCAGCCCGCCGGACAAGCCTCGCGTGGATGTCTCGAGGCAGCTCAGAGCCGCCCGCGCCAATCTGCAGCAAAACAATCTGGCCGCGACCAAGGCGAGGCTCGCGGCGGCCATCGCCGCACAGCCGGACAATCGCGACGCGCTGAGCATTCGCACCACGCTCGTCCAACGTGAGCAGCAACGCGACGCGCTGCTGAGCCTGGCGCGCGGCTGCGGCTATATCGCACGGTGGGGATGCGCCTGGCACAACGCCGCTAACGCGCTGCTGCTCGATTCGAGCAGCAAGGAAGCACAGAATCTCGCCTCGGTTGCGATGCGCGAATCCGAACTGGCGAGCGCAATGCCGCCGACGTCTCCCGCGCAGGAGACGCCGGCGCCCGAAGACCGCACCCCCATCATCAGCCATCACTGACGGTGATGTGCCACGGCGGCCATCGCCTGCCATGCGCGCGACGCGGGCTTTAGCGTTTTCGAGCCCGCTAGCGAACCGACACCGCCAGATGATGCCGGCTGACCTGCTGCGCGATCGCCCGATAGCGGGCCGCGGTATCCCTGAGCGTCAGACCGGTAAGCGAGCGTTGCGCTCGCGCCTGCCCCAAGGCCACGACCACGGCATCTGCATAGCACGGCACATTGTCCGTATCGACCAGTTGCACACCGGCAAATCCGCTTGCGAATGCAAACGACGGAATCTTGCTCGCGACGATCGGGATCCCCGAGGCCAGCGCTTCGAGAAACGCCACGCTATGCCCCTCGGAACGCGAGGGCATGACGAACACGTTCGACTCCGACAACACGCTCGCCACGTCGGTACGCGGGCCGGCCACCACGACGCGGCCAGTTAGCCCCAACGCCTCCACCTGTTGGATAACCGCGCGCTGATACTCCGGATCCTCGACCACGCCGTACAGCACCAGGCGCGCGTCGGCCACGCGCTCGACCACCTGACCAAACGCGCGCACCGTCAGGAGTTGATTTTTCACCGATGCATAGCGCCCGATCTGCACGACCTGAGGCGCCCGGCCGCTGCACCCGGCGCCGTCGGTGAACGCGAAGCGGCCGAGGTCGACGCCGTTGGGCACCACGGTCATCGACGGATGTGGCCCGATGGCCTGCACGTAGTCGGTCACGCCTTGCTGGGACACACCGATCACCACGCGTGCGCGTCCCGACAGAATGTGCTCGACGCGCCGGAACAGCGGCCGCTCGAAGTCGTTAGTCGCCGAATGCATGACGTAGACGACCGGCACGCGCAGCGGTAACGCACGCGCATAAAACGACGGAATCGTGGCATGCGCGAAAATCACATCGGGGCGAAACCGCCGCACCGCGAGAAACAGCGTCCATAGCTTGCCGGCGATGCGATTGCGCCGCGCCGGAAACCAGCATTGCACGCCGTGCTCCTGCAACTCTTCCTGCAAAGGCACGAATTCGGCATGCGCGGGCAACAGCGAAGCCATACAGACCGCCATACCCTCGGCGCTCTGATCGATCGCGAGATCCTTCGCGAGAACTTCGGCGCCGGACAGACGCGGCGCGAGAACCAGATGTAACACGCGCATCATGGCGTCCTTGCAGTCAGCGTCCTGAACAGCATCCATGCCGCAGCGCAGCCGAGGCCCGCGGTCATGGACCAGGCGATGCCCGTCACGCCCCACCAATGAACCGCCGGCGGCACGGCGACCAGCAGCACGACCACCTGAATCAGCGACGCATGCACCGTCGCCTTCGCGTCGCCCACCGCGCGCAGATACGCAACCAGCACGGCGATCAACGCACCGATCGCCATATTGATCACCAGAATTCTGAACAGCGGCACCGCCGGCAGCCAGGCCGCGCCGAGGATCAGCGAGAAGAGCGGTTCAGCGACCAGCCTCAGCACCTCGACGAAGACCGCCAGCCCGATCGCGATCAGGAACAGATAGATCTTGATGAGCCGGGCGGCCGACTGTGGACTGCGGCGATGATGTGCCGAAAAAGTAGGGAAAAGGTATTGCGACATGGCGATCGCGGCGTCGGCGAGCAGCATCTGCGCAAGCCGCGACGACATCTGGTAGCCGCCGAGTTGTGCCGGGCCGAGCAGTTTGCCAACCACCACTTTATCGAACTGGTTCAGCAGCAGATTGACCACACTGCTGGCCCAGATCCAGCGGCTGAAGCCCACGTAATGACCGATGCCGGACCATACCGCGCGAATCGGCGGGCGCGGTTTCATGGTCGACCAGGTCAGGATGCTTTTCAGGCTTTCGCCCGCCACCAGTCCGATCAGCACCGAAATCGCCCCGGCGCCGAAATAGGCCAGCGCCAATCCGACCGAACAATCGACAAACGACGCCGCAATCTCGACGCCGGCAATATGCTGGAAACGCCGCTCGCGCTGCACCACGTAGTACGTGGGCGATGCCAGGCCGCGCAACAGCGGCAGCAACGCGGCCAACTGGATCAGCACCAGCGAACCGTTCAGATGAAACTGACTGCTCAACAAGGGCGCGAGCGCCACCAGCAGCAGTGAGATGAGCACGCCGCGCGCGGTCAGCGTGGTCCACACCGCGCCGAGTTGCGAACGCGTCGGCGGATGCTCGCCTTGAATGACCGCCTGCGCAAGACCGGTGTCCGAAAGCGCCTCGGCAATCGCCACCGCGAGCAAGGCCACGCTCACGCTGCCGATCGCCGCCGGCCCGAGCATCCGGCCAATTGCAAGAAACTTGATTGCCACAAGTCCACGCACGGCAAACTGCTGCAACAACACCCACGTTGCCGCGCTCGCGCCGAAGCTGGCCGCTATCGAGAGCGCCGGAAGCCTGATCGCCCGCAAGCTGTATCTCCGTCGAATCGGAGCGCCGTTTAGTCGGCCGCACACAGCGATTCAATGCATCGCTGCGAAACGCCGCCGGCGCATAAATAGTTAGGTCGCGCCAGCAAGCCGGCGAGTTTTTCATCGAATTCCATGTACGACCTTACCGCGAGAGAATCGGCGACAACCGCCATCTGCTAGGCCAGTTCAGCCGAAGCCATTGCGCCCTGGTACGTTGACCCACAGAACGGGTCAAATAGACGGAGCCACGCATGTCGTCGATGCTAACGTTGATCAAATGGCGCGCTCCGGGCACCCGTCGCGAAGGCGCTTTTCACAACGCATTCGACCACTGAAGACCCCTGAATCGATGGAACAAGATTACGTCCTGATTGTGGAACCCAACCTCACGGGCCATCGCTGGCGCTATGTCGAATGGACCATGCAGGCCTGCACGGAAGCCGGCTATCCCTGCATCCTCGCCACCGAGTCCGCCAACGAGGATCATCGGCTCGCGAGGCAAATCGCCGCCGCGAACCGTGCGGATCTGCAGATCGCCTTCGTCGACCCCGAGGAGGAGCCACGCGGGTTATTGCGCCAGTCGAACCAGTATTCGCGCTTTCACCGCTATTTCAAGCGTGTGCATCGAGTGGTCAGCCACGCGCAGCCGATCAGGCTGGTGGTCGTGCCTTACGCCGATTATTTCTTCTACGGGTTGCCGTTTCTCGGCTCGCCTTTTCGCAAGACACCGTGGATCGGCATCACGATGCGTTCGACCTTCCATCATCACAAGGTCGGCATCAAGTCGCCGGACCGACCGCTCGTGAATGCGGTCAAGGCACTCCTTTTCAAGCGCGCGATCCAGTGTCCCGGCTTGCGCACGCTGTTGACGATCGATCCGACGCTGCCGGAGTGGGCGGCACACCACGCCGCGAAGAACAGCGCGGCAATCGCCTACGTAGCGGACCCGTTTCCCGACGAGCACGCGGAAAACCCGGTACTGGCCCGTGCGCGGCTCGGGCTCGACCCTGAGCAGCGCTATCTGCTGGTGTACGGCTCGATCACCGAACGCAAAGGCATCTACGAACTGGTGCACGCATTGAGCCGCATGGACCATGCGCCCACGCTGATCGTCGCCGGTGAGCAGGACGCGGGCACACGCCATTTCATGCGCAATCATGTGCGCAGCCTCAAGCCCGCGCCGCTGGTCCTCGATTCGTTCATTGCCAACGACGTCGAACGCGATCTGTTCTCCGCCTGCGACGCGGTCTGGCTAGGCTACAAGGGTCACTACGGAATGAGCGGCGTGCTGGTGCAGGCTTATCGCTTCGGCAAGCCGGTGATTGCAACGGAAGACGGTCTGATCGGCTGGTTCAGCCGGCGCTGCGAACTGGGGCCGATTCTGAGCGACCTCAGTTCCGCCTCGATCGGCCGCGCGATTACCGAAACGATGACCTCCTGGCCGCACGCCCCGCACACCGGAGCGGCAGCAGGCGAAGACCTGCTGTCGCGGCACACGCTGGGGCAGTTCAAGCAGACCTTGCTGCAGCAGATGGCCTGAGCCCTGAGCCGGCCGCACGGGCTGGGCAGGGCTCAGGAAGGCTCAGAGGGTCACTGAAGGTCACAGAAGGTCAGGACAACTGCCCGCCGGCCACCGGCACTTCCTCACGCACCGAACTGTTGCGCTTGGCCGGAAACAGCGCGTTGCGCATCAACAGGAACGGGTACTCGATCGCGCGTGTGGTCACATAGCCGATTGCAATCGCGAAGGCGAACTGCGCCGTGAGCGCCACCACCCAGATCAGGCTCGGTGCCAGACCCATGGCGGTCAACTTGCGAATCAGGATGTCGCCGGGGGCCAGCGCAAGCGAGTGCCACAGGTAAATACCGTACGAGTAGAGCCCAATCCAGGCGACCCCGCGATACACCCACGACGAACGCAGCGAGCCCGAATACTCCAGCACGAAGACGATCAGCGCGGCGAACCCGAGTGCCTGAATCGTATAGCCGATGCTTTCGTCGAGCGCGAGGTGTGGCGTCGCGAAAGCGAGCCAAGCGCACAACACCGCGATGCAGGCGACCAGCAGCCACTTGCGCTTCGCGATCTGATGATAGACGCCTGGCTTCATCCAGTAGATCGCCGACAGGATCACCCCGACCAGCAGGCTGTCGATGCGATACTGGGTGTACGCGAAGGCCGCCTCAAGGTTGCCGTCCGCCACCGCGAAGCAGCGTGCGGTGAGCACCACCGCGCAGATTCCGCTGAGCACGCCGACAATCGTCCATGCGCTCAGGCGCCAGCGCGCGAACAGCAACAGCAGCGCCGGCAGCACGAGGTAAAAGTGTTCTTCGACCGCGAGGCTCCAGGTCTGGGTGATCGAGGTGCCCAGATAGTTCTGCAGGTGGGTCAGGTTCTGGATCAGGAAGGTATTCCACGGATGGCGCCCGGCCAGCACGTGAAAGGCGATCAGCACGTAATACGCGGGCCAGATGCGGAAAATCCGCCGGATGATAAAGCGCTTGGCGTCGACGTTGCCTGTTTCGGCGTACTGCCGAAGCAGCAGGCCGCCAACCAGAAAACCGCTCAGCGTGAAGAACAGATTGACGCCTTCGCGCCCAAAGCTTTTCAGCGGGTACTCGATGATCTGAATCAGAAAATTACCGGTGTGAACGGCATGAAAGTGAAACCCCATCACCATGATAATGGCAATGCCGCGCACGAAATCCAGCTCGATGGCCCGGCCTGCCGTTACGGATCTCGCCCCGCCGAATAATTTCATGTTTTTCTCCCCTGTCACCTTTCGCGGGCGTATGTCCCTGCATGGCCCTTTTTGCATCTTCGGTGGCGGCAAGCGTGCGTGCGCGCCAACATCAAGGCATTGGCCGACAACATGAACAAGTGTGCGCGCGTCTTGCAGAGAGCGCCCTTGCCGGGGTCGCCAGAACCCAGGTAAAGGGCGACGAAAGGGGGGCTACCGAACATTCAGGCGGCCCGTTTCCCGGACAATGACCCGATGCGAGACCGTCTGCTTTAGACCGACGGCGGATCGACTGCACGGGGAGGAATCAGCAATGCGCCACCAGTATGCGACGCTCTGGATATGGTTTTTTCTGTTACCGCTTGCGTTTGACTACAAAGCGACCGACGCCAATGTAAGTCACTTTGCGCAGTCCGCGCTGGTCATTCCGGCCGTCGCCGCGGGGCTCGCGCTTGTGCTGATCGCGCCACGCTTTCGCGACCGCTCGCGCCTGCGCTCGACGATCACGTTCAGCCTGCTGCTGTGCGTGCTCGGCAGCATCGTCGCCCAGTTCGTCCAGGACAACGACTCCGGAAATTATTTGCGCGTGCTGCTGCCGTTCGCGCTGTTTTTGCTGGGCTACCTCGTGGCCTGCCGGCCGTGGAGCGAATACAGAATCTCGCAGTTCGAGAAAGCCTTGTTCGTTGCGAACGTGATCTGTCTCGTCTTCACCTTCGTGTATGGCATGGTGACCGGCGGCGACCTCGAAGACGTGCGCTTTCGCATCATCTCCGTCACGCTGCTCGGCTTGCAAGGCGTGCTGCTGCACGAATTCATCGTCGCCAAACGCTTTTCGTTTTTTACCGTTGCGGTGTTCGCCTTCAGTGTGATCGTCGAATTGCTGAGCGTCACGCGCAGCTTGCTGGTCGGCACCATCCTGCTGTTTCTGGTCGCCATGGCATTGTCCGCGCCGTCGCTGCAGTACGTGTGGCGCGCCGCCGCCCGCACCCTGATCGCCGGCGCCGTGCTGGCCGGCGTGGCCGGCATCGCGGCGTTGAGCTTTCCGACCGTCGCCGAGCACTGGACACAGCGTATCTTCGCGTCGGAGGAAACCGTCACCGGCAAGGATCCGACCACGATTACCCGGCTCGCCGAAATGCGCGATCAGTACGACCAGGTGACTGCCTCGCCGGAAACGCTGCTGTTCGGCGCGGGCTACGGCCACTACTATCGCTACTCCCCTGCCTACCTGCCGGACCTCGCCGGCCAGATCAGCGAGAAAGACTTTTACGCGATCAATGAATGGGCCGCGGGTCACAACTTCTGGGTCTATCAGCTCTTCGCGGGCGGCCTGCTGTTCGGCATCGCCATGCCTCTGGCAACGCTCGCCGCCCTGGCAATCTGCTTCTTCTCGTACCGCTACTGGCGCTCGGTGGTGCCCGACGCGCCCATGCTGCCGGTGCTGGGGCGCGCCATCATGCTGTTTGCCGCGCTGCCGGCCACCTCGATCGGCGGCAATCCGCTCGGGCCGCGTTTCTCCGGGCTGGTTTTCGGCATCGCCCTCGGCCTGATGATCGCCACCTACGCCCGCTTGCAGCGCGCACTGCCGGCGCGGGCCAGGCGCGTGCGGACGCCGCCGCGCATGCGCACGGCCGCCGTGCCCGACTTGCCTGGCAGGATCCAGCCCGGCATGGGCCGCGCCGATCTCGCGAAGACCCTCGGCATGTCACACGCGGCAGGCGCCGCCCCCGGTTCCAGCAAGTTCGGCGCCCTCGTATCGCGCGCCGCGTCGCCACGAAACGTCAATCGACAAAAATTCGTCCGATGAAAATTCTCCATCTGCTTGCCAGCGTCGATCCGCGCGCCGGCGGTCCCGTTGAAGGCGTGCGCCGCAGCGGCATGGCGATGCAGGACGCCGGGCACCACATCGAAGTGGCCACCTGCGATGCGCCCGGCGACGCCTACCTCGCGCACTTTCCGTTTCCGGTTCATGCGTTCGGCCCCGTCACGAGCCGCTACAGCTACAGCGCGCGGCTCGCACCGTGGCTCGCCGCCAACGCGCAGCGGTTCGACGCGGTCGTCGTGCACGGTTTGTGGCAATACCACGGCCTCGCGGCGTGGAAGGCCGTACGCAAAAGCGGCGTGCCCTATTACGTGTACACGCACGGCATGCTCGACCCCTGGTTCAAGCAGGCTTATCCGCTCAAACATCTGAAGAAGTGGCTGTACTGGCCGTGGGCCGAATACCGGGTGCTTCGCGACGCACGCGCCGTCATCTTTACAACAGAGGAAGAACGCACTCGCGCGCGCCAGTCGTTCTGGCTATACCGGGCCCAGGAGCGGATCGTGCCGTTTGGCACGACGGTGCCACCGCATGAAGCCACGCCTTTGCGCGAAGCTTTCCTGCAAGCCGTGCCCGGCTTGCGCGGCAAACGCATCGTCCTGTTTCTCGGCCGCGTGCATGCGAAGAAGGGTTGCGACCTGCTGATCGATGCATTCGCGCGCGTGGCCAGCCGCGATCAGTCGCTGCATCTCGTGATCGCGGGTCCCGATGAGACTGGCTGGGCGACCAGTCTGCGCGCCCAGGCTCAGGCGGCAGGCGTCGCGCAGCGCATCAGCCTGCCGGGCATGCTGCAAGGCGAGCTCAAGTGGGGCGCGTTTCATGCAAGCGACGTGTTCGTTCTGCCCTCGCATCAGGAGAATTTCGGCGTGGCGGTTGCCGAAGCGCTCGGCTGCGGATTGCCAGCCCTGATCTCCGACAAGGTCAACGTGTGGCGCGAAATCGAAGCGGATGGCGCGGGGATGGTTGCGGCCGACACGGTCGACGGGACGGAAAAGAATCTCGTGCGCTGGCTCGAACTCGACGACACCGCGCGCGCCGCGATGCGCGCTCAGGCGGCCCGCACTTTCGAAGCGCGCTTCCGGATCGAAACCATGGTCAGTGCACTGACCGCGCTGCTGGAAACGCACGGCAGCACCGCTGAAACGCGCGATAGCACGCTCGCCACGCTGCGCGGGAGCCAACCGGGCACCCAGCCCACCACCCAGCCGAGTCCGTAACGCTAGCGGGTAGCAGCGCACCAGAGGGCGCGCTGTTACCCGCTGCTCTTCACTGTTCCTTCATCAACGGCGTCAAGGTCGAGGCTGCGATCGGCAGGGTGTCGACTTGCGGCTGCTGCGCCGGAACCGACATCAGCGAACTGTTGGCAGCGTCGTTGCGGGTATTGCCCACGATATCCGGAACATCGAGCTGCCGCACCAGATGACCCGCGAGGCGTAGCGCAAGCGCAGCGATCGTGATGGTCGGAAAGTTGGCGCCGACGGTCGGAAACACGGAACTGCCCGCCACATAGAGATTGCTCATCCCGTGCACCTTGCAGTCGCGATCGACCACGCCTTCGCGCGGTGAATCGTGCATGCGCGTGGTGCCCATATGGTGCCACGTGCCCTCCAGCTTGGCCGGCCAGCGCCGGCCCTCGAGCGGCGCGTCGAGTTCCACGTCCGCGATGCCGGCCATCTGCAATTCCTGAGCGAGCAGCGAGAACGTCTTGTCGAAGGTGCGCTGCACCTGCTCGCCCAGCCGCCACTCCACCTTCACGCGGGGCATGCCGAAGCGGTCCCGCTTATCGGCCGACAAGGTGACCCGGCTGTCGGGATCGGGCACCGCTTCGACAATCGCCTGCAAGGTCACGTCGGTGATCAGCACCGGCCATTGCAACAGCCGCGTCAAGCCGTAGCCGACCGTGTGCAGCGGATGCGCGATCATCGTCGCGATATCGGTTTTCAGGCTGCGGCCGGGCTGGTCTTTCTGCAACAGCGCTTCCTTGCAATGGATCAGCGCCTCGGACCCGGCCGTGCCTTCACCGTACCAGCGCGAATAGAGCCACACGCGCGAATTCAGCAGCTTCTCGCGCTCCATCAGTTCCTGCTTCGGTGCGAACTGGGACGATATCTTCGTGCCGTGCGCCGACACCGCGGCATTCTGATAGTGATACTTGATGTCGTACAGTTTGTTGCGAGCGTTGCCCGGGCGAAAACGCACTTTCCCGGACATCATGCGCGGATGATCCATGAAGTAGCGGCCCACCAGATCGTTGGCATTGCCGAGACCCGCCGCCTGCACGTTGTTCGAGGCAAGCAGCAGACGCGCATTCTCGATGCCGCCGGTGGCCAGCACGAAGATTTTCGCGGTTACCGTCATCTTGCGGCCGCTAATGGTGGCCACCTGGAGCCGCGAAACGGAAGTCCCTTGGGGATCGGCGTCGATGTTCAGAACGTTCGCATACAAGAACACGCGCACCCGTGCCGAACGCTGCAACTCGTCGCGATAGACCTTGCCGAACCGCACCGGTGGGCTGAACTGCGCGACGGTATCGCGCATATCGCCGGTCGCGAGCGGAATGCGGCGCACATCATGACGCCCGATCTCGCGCTCCCAGTAGGCCGGATCGAAATTCTGCGGACCGAGCTTCAGCAATTCGTGCGTGCGTGCATAGTACGGCGCCAGTTCTTCGAGTCCGAACGGCCAGCCGCTATGAGGGATCCAGTCGCGCTTCTCGAAGTCCCACGGATCCAGCGGGCGGCACCAGCCGCCCCAGCAATTGCTGCTGCCGCCGAAGTAGCGGCTGCGCGAGCCGTCCGCGAATGTATAGGGAAGCCCGACGTTCTCGCCGCGATACAGATCGCGGGTTTCGTCGTCTGGCCCGAAGCCCCCGCTTTCGAGCATGCAGGTGTCGACCCCGGCCCTCGACATCTCCCGTGCAAGCGTAATGCCGGCGACACCTCCGCCGATAATGCAGACCGTTGTTTCAATAGCCGTGTTGTTTTGAACCGTACGAGTATCGATAAACATCCCTACTCCCCATCTTCTTCATGCATTTCTGAGTGCGTCAATCCGGCTACTCATCCAACCGGGGCTGGCAAGCAAACCACGCACATGTCGTGACTGAACGCCTGACCGGCGTCGCCGCGGGTAACGATCAAAAATATCGACCGACCATCCCATTGCGGCCGCCGACAGTGCGGTATGTCAACGACTGGCCTCCTCAGCATACGAATGCTGCGGTTCTTTATCTGTGGTTCAGGTCACGGAGTCGAAGCGGTTGCGAATGAAGCGGCAGGGATTGCCGCCGTACACGCCTTCCGGTTCGAGCGAACGATGCACGACCGACAACGGCGTGACCACCGCCGACCGGCCGATCGTCACACCCATCTGCACCACACATTTCGATGTGATCCAGACGCCGTCCTCGATCACGATCGGCGCGACGCGCAGATCCATCGTCGTGCTCATGTCGTGAGAGCCGGCGCTCAGGAACGTACCTTGGGAAATGCAGACATTCGATCCGATCCGGATCAGCGCCTGGTTGTAGATCCAGACGTCGACACCGAACCAGCAGTTGTCTCCCACTTCCAGATTCCACGGCGACTTCACCCGCAACGGATGTACGAAGCGGCAGCCCGTGCCGATCTTCGCGCCGAACAGGCGCAACAGCGTAACCCGGACCGAAGAGAGCGGCAGCAGCTTGTTGTTGATCACGCAGGCTTCAACAAAGAACCAGATGAGCTCGATCAGCACTCCGCGCTTCGCTCGATAGTTTCCCTTTCCCGCCGCGCTCAGATCGATGACGCGGTCATCCTTGCGCGCACCTTCGGCTTGCGGCTTGCGCCCGATTTGCGGATCGTCGGCAACGTTACCCATCAGTTTTCTCCGAACCACGAACGGGAGTCGGCATACCCATGCAGCCTTCTTCCATTATGTTTCGAGTCCTTAATGAACCCGGCCCGATGTCCGCCTTGGCAAGCGTTTTGGCGGCTGCGCGCGTGCCGTTTGGCGCACGATAGCTCTATTGCGACTGCATCTTCCTGGGGCATACGATGACCATCCCGTTTCGGCGTACCAGCAGCTTGCTGATTCTCACCTTCGCCGCCTACGGCGCACCGGCGCTCGCCCAGAATGCGGCACCCGCGCCCGCTGCGCCGGTCCTTGCCGCTACGGGCTCGACCAGCTACGGCACCCCGGCCGCGGCAGCACCCGTCAAACCGGGCACGGCGCATCGCAAGAGCGAAGCGGATCTGCTCGGCGCCCCACGCGACTATGGCTCGCCCGACGCGCAACAGGGCGACACCGCCGCCGCCCAGCAGGCCGCGCTGCTCGACGAACAACGCATGACGGTATTGGGCGGACAAGGCGCGCAACCGGCGGTAGGCAAAGCCCAGCGCAACAACAAGCTGCCTGCCGGCGCCAACGGCAAGGTGCGCGTGGCCGGCCAGCCTGGCGGTCCCAATGCGGTCGACGGCCTGATGCCCGAAGGCGCGGCGAAAAACACGTACGCCGACCCGTACGCTCCGGGTAAGCACGCCGTCTACAAGTCCCCGTGGTGATATCGCATTCATGAGTTGGCCGCGTACCGGATCAATCCGGCGCGGCTTCCTCCGTTGTGGCCGGCTTACGCGGCCGGGCCGCGGTGGGTGAAGGCCGCGGCGTACCGAAGTACGGCGCCTCCACTTTCGCGCGCTTGCCGCGTGACTCGCGAACCAGCGTCGCGAGCCGCTCCTCGAAGGTCCCAATGGTCGCTTCCGGCGACAGCGTGCGTTCCGCGTAGTCGCGTGCGGCGCTGCCGAGCGCCGCGCGGCGTTCGGGATCGCTCGCCAGCGCGGCGACCTCCGCAGCCAACGCCTTGACGTCGTCCGGCGGCACGACCACGCCACGCGGCGACACCGCCTCGTAAAGACCCGTGCCTTGCCGCGCCATCGCCACCACCGCGCGTCCGCTGGCGAACATGCCGGTGAGTTTCGACGGCATCACCAGATCCGCGGCATCGCCGCGCTGCGGCAGTACATGGATATCGGCGAGATTGAGCAGCTCGTTCAGGTGTTCCACGGGTTGCAGCGGGATGAAAAGGCAGTTCGTCAAGCCCGCGCAGCGCGCGAGCAAACTCTCTTTCGCGGCGCCACTGCCGCAGAAAACGAAAGTGACGTCGGCACGTTGTGCAAGCAACGCGGCCGCATCGGCGAGCGTTTCGATGCCCTGCTTCGTGCCCATGTTGCCGGAGTACAGCACCACTTTGTGGTCATCCGGAATGCTTAACAGGCGCCGGTAGTCGCTCGCGCGCGAAAGCGGAAAAATGGTCGACACATCGACCCAGTTGGGCAGGCACACTACCCGTGAAGACTCGACACCCTTGAGCACCACGCGCGAACTCATCTGCGGCGTGATCGACGACACCGTATCGAAATGCCGCAGCAACGTGCTTTCTATCCAGCGCGCCACGCGGGCTACGCGCGAGCTCTTCAGGAGACCCAGGTCGAAAGCCGCATCGACCTCGAAGTCCTGAATGTGTACCCACGCACTTGCGCTCGTAAGACGTGCGAGTGCCAGCGTGGCCGGCGCGCACATCAGGGTCGGCGCGATCAGCATCGCGACTTGGGGGCGCCATAGTATCTGGCGGGCGAGCAACGGCAACGAACTCGCCGCGAAGCTCATCAGGTGCAGCATCCGCTTCAGGCCGTTGGGGTGCGTGGGCACCCACAGCGGAGCACGCCAGATCGTCACCCCGTCGCGTGTCTCGCGCTGATACTGCCATGACGTGTAGTTGTCGGCCACGTGCCACTCAGGATAATACGGGGGCGCGCACACCACGCGAACCTCGTGGCCCCGACTGGCCAGGAGCGCCGCCATTTCCGCCGTGTACTTGCCCACTCCCGTCAGTTCAGGCGCGTAGTTAAGGCCGTAGATCAGGATCTTCATTGTGGCTGCCAGAACGTGTTAGAGCTTTTTTTCATACGCGGCGGGCCCCGTCGCGCGTCAGTCGCTCAGCATCAGCGCGCAGCCACGAGCGATGTTGGCGGCTGCGGAGGGCGGATCGAAACGACGAATCACATCCATACAACGGCGCGCCGTACCGCCGGCGTCAGCGAAGGCCTCCATCGCCTTGAGCATGGTGCGCTGCAGTCCGGCGACGTCGCCCGCTGTGAATGCATAGCCGCTCACACCGTCGATCACCAGTTCCGGCACGCAGCCGCAGCTTTCGCTGACCACCGCGGGACAGCCATGCGCGAGCGCCTCGTTGACAACGAGGCCCCACGGCTCGCTATAGCTCGGCAACACCATGCAGGTCGCACCGTAGTATTCCTGAGTAAGCGGCTCATCCTGCAAGCTGCCGGCGAAGGTCACCGCATCGCCCAGCTCGAGCTCGGCCACCTTCGCGTGCAGCGCGTCCGCCATCGGCCCCGTGCCGACAATGCGCAACTTCGCTGCCGGAATACGGCGCCGTAAACCGGCGAACGCCTCGATCAGTGTGCCGATGCCCTTCTCTTCAGAAAGACGGCCGACATAGAGAAAAATTGGAGGATTGCCGGCGCGCGCCGCAATCCGCTCGACCAGCGCGCGCTCCGGCGAGAACGAGCCGGGCAATGCCGCGGCCTGACATGGCACGAAAATCTTGTCGCGCTTTGCGCCGAGCGACAGCAGATACTCGCGGCTACGCTCGCCAAATCCGAAATAACCGTCGCATAGCGAAAAGAACACGCGCTTCGGAATCGACGTCAGCAACTTCTTGGGCCGGTCGCGCGCGGTCGAATCGCAAAACACCGCGCGCCGCTTGCCCGTTACGATGCACGCTGCCAGCATCGCCCAGTACTCAGGACGGTGGTAGCCCGGCAGAACGATCAGATCCGACTTGGCACGCAACACTTCCCAGGTGAGCCGCGCGATCATCTTCATCGTCGGCACATCCTCATAGCAACCGTCGAACAGCTTCTGCATCGGATAGCGATGGTATGAATAGTCGACATCCGAAAAACCGACACGATCGTGCTCGGTATCCGCAATCTGCACCATCGAGTAGCGAATCGCGCCGGATGCCGAAATGTTATGCAAAGCAGAGAACACGACACCCTTATGGCGCGACCACACGACGTTGTGGAAGATCGTGACTGACGCTGTCATTTTTATGCCACTCCTCGAAATATCGTCCCAGTGTGCGTTGCACGCAATGCGTGCGAAGCACACCATGCGTTTCCCCAGTTCCGCCAGCCGCGCTCAGCTCCCGCCCAGTGCGCGCCTAGGCCTGCAAGGCGGCGGCAGGTGTCGAGCCGGCGTGTGTTGCCACGAATTCCCGATAGGTGGACGCGATACCCTCTTCGAGGCCAATGCTCGCGTGCCAGCCCATGTTCGCGAGCCGCGATACGTCGAGCAGCTTGCGTGGCGTGCCATCGGGTTTGGACGCGTCGAACACCAGTTCGCCCTCGAAGCCCGCCACCTTGCAGATGCATTCGGCCAGCTCGCGAATCGACAGGTCCTCACCCACCCCGACGTTGAACAGGCCGTCTGTCACGTTGTGCTCGAGAACGAAGAGCGTTGCCGCGGCGAGATCGTCGACGTGGAGAAACTCGCGGCGCGGCGTGCCCGAGCCCCAGACCGTCAGGGTCGCGGAGCCGTTCAGTTTTGCTTCGTGCGCCTTTCTCAGCAGCGCCGGCAAAACATGGCTGCTGTTCAGGTCGTAGTTGTCGTTAGGGCCGTACAGATTGGTCGGCATCAGCGAGACATACTGCGTGCCGTATTCGCGGTTGTACGCCTCGCACAGCTTGAGACCGGCGATTTTCGCAATCGCGTAGGCGTCATTGGTCGGCTCGAGCGGCGAGCTCAGCAGATACTCTTCGCGGATCGGCTGCGGACTTTGCTTCGGGTAAATGCACGACGAGCCGAAAAACACCAGCCGCTCCACCTTCGCGCGATACGCGGCATGAATCACGTTGGTTTCGATCACCAGGTTGTCGTAGATGAACTCACCCGGTTGCGACGCATTCGCAAGAATGCCGCCCACCCGCGCGGCCGCGAGCAGCACCACGTCGATCTTTTCCTGCTGGAAAAAGGCGTTCACGGCGGCCTGATCCTTAAGATCGAGTTCCGCCCTCGAACGCGTGACGACGTTGTGGTAGCCCCCGGCATTCAGCCGCCGGACCAGCGCCGAGCCAACCATGCCACGGTGGCCCGCGACGAAAATGCGTGCTTGTTTGTTCATCGCCGTTACTCGTGATGTTCCAGTGCCGTAAAACCGGCCAGCGTGACAAGCGCGTCACGTCTTGCGATCTGATAATCCGAGCGCACCATTTCCTTCACGAGCGCGCTGAACGGCGTGGTCGGCTGCCAGCCGAGCTTCGCATGGGCTTTCGACGGATCGCCCAGCAGGGTCTCGACTTCGGCGGGACGGAAGTAGCGCGGATCGACACGCACGATCACATCGCCGGGCGACATCTTGATCTCGCGCCCTTCCACCTTCTCGACAATGCCGACTTCATCCACACCGGTGCCTTCGAAGCGTACCGTGACACCCAGCTCGGCGGCGGCGTGCTGAACGAATTCACGCACGCTGTACTGCACGCCGGTGGCGATGACGTAGTCCTCCGGCTGCTCCTGTTGCAGCATGCGCCATTGCATCTCCACGTAGTCGCGCGCATGGCCCCAGTCGCGCAACGCGGACAGATTGCCGAGATACAGGGTCTTCTGCATACCGACCGCGATGCGCGCCACGGCGCGCGTGATCTTGCGCGTCACGAAGGTTTCGCCGCGCACCGGCGATTCGTGATTGAACAGAATCCCATTGCAGGCATAGAGTCCATACGCCTCGCGATAATTGACCGTGGTCCAGTACGCGAACAGCTTGGCGACCGCATACGGACTGCGCGGATAGAACGGCGTGGTCTCGGACTGCGGCACCTGCTGCACGAGGCCGTACAGCTCCGAGGTGGACGCCTGGTAAAAGCGCGTCTTGTGTTGCAGATCGAGAATCCGGATCGCTTCGAGAATCCGCAGCGCGCCGAGGCCGTCAGCGTTGGCCGTATATTCCGGCTCCTCGAATGAGACCGCCACGTGGCTCTGCGCTGCGAGGTTGTAGATCTCATCGGGCTCCACGCGCTGAATCACGCGCAGGATGCTGGTCGAGTCGGTCAGGTCGGCGTGATGCAGAAAGAGCCGCTGCTCGGGGTCGTGCGGGTCGCGATAGAGATGGTCGATCCGGTCTGTATTGAACAGCGATGTCCTGCGTTTGATGCCATGCACGTCGTAATTCTTGCTGAGCAGAAGCTCGGCAAGATACGACCCGTCCTGTCCCGTGATACCGGTGATCAGCGCGACCTTGCGTTTCATGGAACTCTCTCCCTCGTTGAACTTTGCGATGCCGGTTTCGCGGCATGATCAAGTAAGCGGCTCCGTGAGCGAGCCGCTGCTGCGTAGACCTGCCGCCGTCAACCGGCGATGCTGTCGTAGCCGTAATAGCCGCCCTGATAGCCGGAACCCAGGAATGCCCCTTCCTGAGGCACGTCGGTGAGCAAGACCCCTTTGAGCGATACCCCGCCGTTGAACAGCCGTTTGGCGGTTTCGGCAATTTCATTCAGCGGATGGCGGCCGTGTCGCACCACCAGCAGCGTCGTGCCGGCGTACTTGCCGATCAAGGTCGAGTCCGTCACGGCCAGCACCGGCGGGGTGTCGACAATGACGATGTCGTAGTGCGATTTCAATTCCTCGAGCATCGTTTCGAAGCGTTTGCTCATCAGCAATTCCGACGGATGCGAGGGCAGCGTGCCCTTGGCGAGCACGTCGAGTCCGGGCAGCACATCGCGCTGGATCATTGCGCCGAGATCGCCGCCGCTCAACACGTCAGAGAGCCCGGGCTGATGGCCGATACCGAAATGCGAATGGACGTCGCCGCGCCGCATATCGCCGTCGATAATCAGCACGCGCTTGTTTGCCGACGCCACCAGCGCCGCCAGATTCACCGACAGGAACGACTTGCCGGCGTCGGGCCGCGAACCCGTGATCATCACGACGTTGTTCTCGGCGTGATCGAGCGACAACTGCAACGAGGTCCGCAGGTTGCGCACCCCTTCCACCGCGATGTCTTCCGGCGCCTGCTGCGCAAGCACATGAAGCCCGCGACGGCGCAGCATGACGTTTTCCTGCAGGCGCAACTGGGTCTGACTGCGCGGCACGATCGCGAACACCGGCACGCCGAGCACCGCTTCGAGTTCATCCGGACGTTCTACGCCGCCGTACATTGCGCGCTTGAAGAAGGTCAGCATGATGCCGATCAGCAAGCCGCCGCCGAGCGAGATCAGGATTGCCAGCACGCGCTTCGGACGCACCGGTTCGTCAGGCGTTTCGGCGAAGTCCACTACGCGCACGTTGCCCACCTGGCCCGCTTTCGCCACCCGCAGTTGCTGCGCGCTGTTCAGCAGATTGGTATAAAGCTCCGTGTCGACGTGCACGTCGCGCAGCAGGCGCAACGCGGTCTGCTCGGTGTCCGGCATCACGGCCACGCTGCGGTTCATGCTGGCCGCCGCGTTCTGCAATGCGGCGATCTGTGCGTCGAGCGCCGCCACCGCCGGGTGATTCGCCGTGAAGCGCTGTGACATCTCCGCGCGTTGCTGCTGCAGATCGAGCAGCTTGGTCTTGTTGTCGACCACCTGTTGCAGCAGCAAGCGGCTTTCCTCGCCGAGATCGACCGTGCCGTGCTGGTTGCGGAACTTGTTGTAGCGTTGCTCGGCGTCGTCGAGTTCCTTGCGCAAACCCGGCAGTTGCTGATCGAGGAAGGCCAGCATGTGCTCCGCTTCGGTCGAACGGCTCTCCACATCCTGACGCACGAATTCGCGCGCCATGCTGTTGACGATCGCCGCGGTCAACACGGGGTCGCCGCCTTCGAGGCTCGTGCGGATCACGCCGGACTGCAGCGTGGTCTCCTGGATCACCAGCGCCTTCTGCAGGCGGTCCACCGTCCCCAGCGTCGAGAAGCGCTGCAACTCGAAACGCGAGCCGGGCGCGCCGACCAGCTTGTCGACGTGCAGCGTGATCGGACCGTCGGCGGTATCGGTTTGCACGGTCTCGCCAACATGGCCGGAGAGAATCGCGATACCGTTCTTGTCGCGCAGCACGTACGAACCGCCCTCGCCGGCAATCAGCGTGAAGGTCGTATCGTAGAGTTCGCTTGTCGTGTCGAACTGCGACACGGCAATGCTTTCGTTACCCCATGCGTAACCCGACAGGTTGATGAACGACGGTAGCTTGAAACCCCATTGCCCGTTCACCAGACCCGCGATCATCCCGCCGATGAACGGCAGGGTGCGCGGCGCGGCCGAAATGTCGAGGTGCAGTTTCTTGACCGTTTCCTCGGTGACGAGCCGCGACTTCAGCAGCTCGATTTCCGCCGCCGTGGAGGGCTTGGTGTCGAACATGCCGGTCAGCGGCGGCAAGGAATCCTTGCCGTTCGCGTTGGCATTGGCCGTCTTGTCCTCGACGTGGAACAGCACATCCGCGCGATACGTCGGCGGAGCAAGAAACGCGTACGCGCACCCCAGCGCGAGCGCGACCAACGTCGCCACGAGGATCGTGCGCCAGCCCCTCACGATCGTGCGCAGATAGTCCGACAGATGCAGCTCGTCCGGTCCGGACACGTCGATGTAGCGATTTTCGAAGTTGATTGCCATTTTTGGTCACCCAACAGAACGCGGCGGTTCAAGGTCACGTTGCACGGTTGTTATTTCGCAAGAACTGCCCCCGTTACAGCCGCATTGATCGCCGGCAGCAGCAGGTTCAACACACGGTTGAAGCGGACCAGTCCGCCCTGGCCGACATACACCACGTCCTTCGGCTGCAGCTCGAACTGATTGGCGAGCACCATGGACACCGGCGACGTCGCATCGAGGTGATAGACCTGCGGCGCCTCGCTGGTCGAATTGCGGATCACGAACAGCTGTCTCGGCGCCGACGTGTTCGAATCGAAACTGCCGCTATCGGAAATAGCCTGTGCAAGCGTCAGCGAACCGTTGCGCATCGGCTGGATGGTTGCCGGTTTGTTGACCTCGCCCATCACGTAGACGCCGCTGTCTTCGCGCGAAGCCACGCGCACGATGTCGCCCGCCTGAAGGTAGATGTCCGACGGATTGCGGCCGCGCTTGATCAGGTCATCCACGTTGAGCGGATACGTCACGCCGTTGCGGATCAGTTCAACCCGGCTACGGTCCGCGTTGGCGCTGAAGCCGCCGCCCTGATTGATTACGCTCGTCAGCGACATCGGAATGTCGTTGAGCGACTGGGCGCCCGGCGTGCGCACTTCGCCGTCCACATACACCTGGGCGTTACGGAACGAGGCGACCCGCACCGTCACTTCCGGCTTCTGATACACGTTGCTCAGGCGCTTGTGCAGTTCTTTCTGGATCGATGCGACGTCCTTGCCTGCCACATGCAGATTGCCTGCATACGGGAACTGGATATCGCCGTTTTCGTCGATCAGAAAACCGGGAGCGGCATCCGTCGGTTTCGTGTTCTGCGCCGGCTGGCCAAGCGCGGCGGCCAGTTCCGGGTGGTCCCACACGACGATTTGCAGCACGTCGCCCGGGCCGACCTTGTATGCCGTCGGTTTGCCGAACAGGCCGAGCGTCTGCGGCGGCAATGCGGCCGACGTCTGCGCCGTACGCATCTGGCGCAGCAGCGCGAGGTTGATATCGGTAATCGGAATCTGCTGTTGCTGCGACGGTTCCGTGCTGTAATCCCCACCCGTGTCCTGAATTGCGGCTGGCGTGATCATCCGTTGCCCCGGGACGGACCCGCATCCGGAAAGCAGTGCTGTCACAGCTGTGAAAATCACGAGACTTCCCGTGCGTATACCAAGCGAGCTCATGGTGTTTCCTCCTTGCGCCAGGGCCTTGTCCTCGGGGGAGGCAGCGCCCAGCGTGCTTGTTAACTACTTAGTAAGCGTTTCGATGCACCAGTCCGGCGACAATCGTCGCGCCGATAATCCGCATATCGAGCGCGAACGACCAATGCCCCAGGTAATACAGGTCATGTTCGACGCGACGCTCCATCTTCTCGATGCGGTCGGTTTCGCCACGAAAGCCGTTGATCTGCGCCCAACCCGTAATGCCCGGCTTGATCCGATAGCGATTGATATAGCCCGCGACCACTTTCTGATAAAGGTCGTCGTGCTCGAGTGCGTGGGGACGCGGTCCAACCACCGACATGTCGCCACGCAAAACGTTGAAAAATTGCGGCAGTTCGTCGAGGCTCGTGCGGCGCAGAAATGCGCCGACTTTCGTGACGCGCGCGTCGTTGCGCGTGGCCTGACTGAGCGTGCCTTTCTCCTCGGTATGCAGTCGCATCGAGCGGAATTTGTAGATCGTGAAGACGCGGCCGTCCGCACCTTTACGCTTCTGCCTGAAGAAAACCGGGCCGCGCGACGAGAGCTTCACCGCGATCGCAATGGCGAGCATGATCGGTGCGAGTCCAATCAGCGCCGTCGCGGCGAACAGGCGGTCGAAGATTTCCTTCTTCAGCATCGAACTCGCGGACAGCGGCGAGGCGACCAGGTTGATCGCCGGCACGCCGAGCAGATCGATCACGCCGCTGCCTTCGAAGAGCGCGAGGCTGCGCACGTCCGGCATGAAGCGGATATTCACCAGATCGTCGCGGAATTCGCCAATCAGCGAACAGATCAGCGGCTCCTCGGCGAGCGAGAGCATCAGCCAGAGTTCGTGCACGTCATTGGTGCGGATATAGCCGGCGAGCGCATCCACGGTGTCGAAGACCGGCACGCGTGCACTGGTAACGGACGACACGTCAGGACGCGTGTTATAGACGGCTGCCGCGCGAAACCCGGTGGTCGGCGCCGACTCGATCCGGCGGATGATCGCGTCGCACTGCGAGCCGCTTCCGACAATCGCGACCTGATGCAGATTCAGACCGGCGCCGCGCGCACGGGCCAGCACCGCGTGCGCGATCAGCCGCGAGGAGATCAGCAGGCCACCCGTCACCGCCGTCCAGTAGGAGAACCACAGACGCGAGACGAAGTCGGTACGGTGCAGCGAGTACATCAGCACAAGCGCACTGCCTTGCACCATCAGCCATGCGAGCGACGCCTGCCCGGCCAATGAGAGCTTCGAGCGACCGCGCCACGATTCATAGACGCCGAAAGCCGGAAAAATGGCCAGCGCGAAGGCAGCAGAGAACATCACGAGCGCCCAGTAGAACCCCGATTGGTTGAGGTACTCGAAGCGGATCCGCGACGCCACCGCCGCCCCCGCGATCACTAATCCCACATCGAACACTCGCGCGAGCAAATCCTGAAACTTGCGCATTTTGCTTACCTCGTTCTGGCTCTGGCCGTTCGTTCTTTTCCGCAGATAATCCGTGGCGCGCTGTTACGAGCAGCGGCCGTAGGTGTCGTTGAACCTCACAATGTCGTCTTCACCGAGATAGGTGCCTGACTGGATTTCAATAATTTCGAGCGGTACTTTGCCGGGGTTTTCGAGCCGGTGACGAGTGCCGATCGGAATGTAGGTCGACTCGTTTTCGCTCAGCAGGAACTGCTCTTCGCCGCGCGTGACGAGCGCCGTACCGCGCACCACGACCCAGTGTTCGGCGCGGTGGTGATGCAGTTGCAGCGAAAGCTTCGCGCCCGGCGTGACGACGATGCGCTTCACCTGGAAGCGTTCGCCGTGGTCGATGGAGTCGTAGAAACCCCAGGGGCGCCGCACCTTGCGGTGCACATCGGCCTCGGGGGCGTGCTGCGCCTTGATGCGCGACACCAGACCCTTGACGTCCTGCACGTGCGAACGGTCGACCACCAGCACCGCGTCGGCCGTTTCGACCACCACCACATTGGTCGTGCCGACGCACGCAACCAGCCGGCCCTCGGAATGCGCATAGCTCGACACCGCGCCTTCGAACGTCACGCGGCCGCGCCCGGCATTGCCGTTGGCGTCCTTCTCCATGGCGGCCCAGACGGCGTCCCATGAACCGAGATCGGACCAGCCCGCATCGAGACGCACCACCACGCCGGAAAGATTCGTACCGGACGGTTGCATGTCCGTGCGATGGGAACCGGCCGCCTCCTCCGCGATACCTACGTCAGTAAGACGCTCCATCACCGCGTAGTCGATCGAGTCGGCGGGCGAACTCAGGAACGCGTCCGTCAGCGGACGGAAATGCGCACCTTCTGTACGGCCGTTCACGAAGGCCCGCTCGCAGGCCGCATGCATGTCGGGCTGCAGGCGCTTCAGCGTGTCGAGCCACACACTTGCCCGCACCACAAAGATCCCGGCGTTCCACCAGTACGTGCCCGCGGCAACGTATTGCGCGGCGATTTCCTCAGCCGGCTTTTCGACGAAGCCGTCGATCGCATAGCCACCGTCAGACAATTGCGCGCCAATGCGGATATAACCAAAACCCGTATCGGGACGCGTGGGCGGCACGCCCAGCGTGGCGATCGAGCCCCGTTCCGCGTAACGCGCCGCACATTCCAGCGC
Organism: Paraburkholderia sp. BGA-UO-ETr-F12; assembly: GCF_059567945.1. Taxonomy (NCBI): domain Bacteria; kingdom Pseudomonadati; phylum Pseudomonadota; class Betaproteobacteria; order Burkholderiales; family Burkholderiaceae; genus Paraburkholderia; species Paraburkholderia sp. BGA-UO-ETr-F12. The sequence continues at coordinate 62,337 of NZ_JCAQOZ010000048.1, forward strand.
GCCTTGCAGCGCGGGCACGTCCGCGATCGAATGGTCGGCCGGCATGACAATCAGAATCGCGTCGTCGCCGTCCGCGCATGCGAGCGAGGCCGCGAGCGTCAACGCCGGCGCCGTATCGCGCCGCGCGGGCTCGACGATCAGACGCGCTGCCATGCCGTTTTCAAGGAGCTGTTCGGCGATCACAAAGCGATGTTCTTCACCGCACACGACGATCGGCGACGCGTCGACCTTCCAGCCGGCGGGAAAGCCGTTCATACGACGCGCGGTCGCCTGCAGCAGCGAGTCGGAGCCGACCACGTCGATCAGTTGCTTCGGAAAGTTTTCGCGCGACACCGGCCACAGCCGCGTGCCCGAGCCCCCGGCAAGAATCACCGGGACGATGCGCACGCAATGCGCACCGGCAGCCCCGGCATGGGCGCTGTCCGGACTCGCCGACGCAGCGCTTTCAGCTCCCTTAATCAACATATTCGCATTCCTTATAATTCTGTAAAGCAGACGAAACACTTACCGAGACGCTGCCTGACGGGCGCGCCTGGCCAGACGCTCAGCCGCGCCGGGCCAGTTTGCGTCGTGTGCGCTATCCGCCCACCATGCGGCGGCTTTGAATCCGGAATTCCGTTGGGGAAATTCGCATCCGCTTGCGGAAGACTTTCGCGAGCCGGTCACCATTGCCCATGCCGGTGCGCCGGGCGATCTTGTCTACCGGCAGCTCCGACTCGGTCAGCAGACTGCAGGTCACCGCGAGGCGTTCATGCAACAGAAAACTGGAGGGCGTGATACCCATTTCCATCTTGAAGCGGCGCAGGAAGTTACGCTCGCTCATCGCGGCAAACTGGGCCGCATCGGCAATCGAAATCGACTGCTGGCAATTTTCTTGCAGCCAGCGGGCCGCCGCGCGCACTTTGTCGCCGGGGCTCAAACCGCCGTCTTCGCCAAGCAGCGGCGCCAGGTTCGAACACGAATCCGCGAGCAGGCGCTCGGCCACGGTGCGGGCGGTCGCGCCGCCGAGATCGCGCTTGATCATCGCGAGCGCGCTTCTCATCGATTCGAGGCGGTCGCCCGCATCGCCGTTCTGCTCGGCCTGGCGCGGCATCGACTGCGGCGGATGAAAATCTCCCGCTTCCCGGCTGTCCGGCACGTAGGCCGCTTCCAGCAACGCACGCCCTTCCGCGATCGGCCGGATCATGCCGGTGTTGCGGCGAACGCGCCGCAACCACGCGATCAGGCGCTCGTCGCCGGCTGCGGCGAATGCACCTTTACCGCCGGCGACATATAGCGCGTCGAAGCCGCCGTAATGCCGCGCGTCAAGTCCGTCGGTCCAGACCCGCAGGGCCGATGACGAGGTCACCATGCCGCCGTCGGCCGACAGGAAGGAAACGTCATACAAGCCGCCGCCCGAACCGGACGATGCCAGTTCGTTCGCAGCCTGGAACACCTCGGCAACCACGCCCGCGCCCTGCAGCGAGCAGTCGTTGAACATCAGTATTGCGATGCGACGCGTACCCTTGTTGGGTGCGTGCACCCAGCGCAGCATTGCTGACTCGAGACTCGCGCAGGTCATAGTCATCCTCTCACCAGAAAACGGATCTACTGGATCTACTTTTCAACCTTGAACGCACTCCGCAGAACGATGCTCTGTGCAGTGCATCATAGTCATCCGCAATCAAGCATTTAGCCGCCATGACCGAAACCGCAGACATGTTGGCGTTTAGATATGGTGGCCGCCCAGTGATTTTCGGAACAATCCCGCCACCACCTGTTTGGCAATGAATTAAATACCGTTTCTGCATATGAATGCATTTACGACCTGCGAATCATAATGCTAATTGGCGCGAGTTTTTGTGCGTTGTCACACACATCATCGCTACTCGAAATGGTCGAGTTGCAATTTGATCCGCCCGCCATTCCGCAGATTTGAAGTGACTTCTTTCCCTCACGCCGCCAGAATGAGCGTAGCCGCCTTGCACACACCCGTCATTGCTCTTACCAGATGCCCACAGGACTTTCTTCTGACGATATTTTTGCCTGGCAGAGACGTGTAAAACAGTGTCCAATATAAGCAATTTTCCAGAGACAAAATTATTTAATTGGTTGTTATTGGATCCAGATAATATAAACGGAACGATTAATGTTTCAAACGTGAAACACAGAAATAAGACAACTTTAGACCGCCCGGCAATAGACGGGCCAATGGCGGATTCTGTCGGATCGGAGGCGGTACATTTCCGCCATCGAATTGCGGAAATGCTCTATGCGGTTTGCGCAACAGATCGCGGCACGCAGTAGCCTTAGGCGGGTCTGGCCTGGTGAACTAGCCATCCGACGACGTTCCATCATAGGAACTCGCCGGAACAGGTACGTCGAATCACACGGGGAACACATGTCGAATGTACGCGAATACCAAGCGCTGCGACCACACACCAGGGCCCGTGTCGCTCACGGGTTGGCGCCGCACATCGCTGCCTCTGCGGCGGTGTTTATCCTGCTGGGCGGCGTCGCCTCTGCGTGTCATGCGGCGGGGGCTTCAGCCGGGCCTGACAGCGCGAGCAATGCCGAACTTGATGTCGACGGCAGAAAGTGGGCACCCTGCGCGGCGGAATACGGTACTTGCCGATTCAGCGGTACGCGCGACGTGCTGTATGGCACCGTCGACCAGCATGTCATCAAGACGTTCTCGAACAGCGCCGATTGCAATAACGGTGTGTTCGGCGATCCGGCACCCGGGGTGGAGAAGCGCTGCGCGGTCGCGCTCACGGCGGCGAAGGCAGTTGCTGGAGCCCCGGCAAACCAGAACGCCGTGCCGGACACGGGGGCCGCGCTGCCTGCCGCATTGAAGGCGCCACCAGGACCGGGCCTGCGCTGCGCCGCGCCCTCCTCTCAAGCGCGCGCGGCGGCAAACGGCGATCTGCTGGAAGCGGACACGCCGAGCGACGGCACCCGCTTGTTTTCAACCGACAAACCCTTCGCACTCGTCTTCACAACACGTCCGACGCAAAGCGACACGCTCAACTGGCAAATCCGTGACAGCTGGAATACCGTGCGCGCCAGCGGCCGCTTTCCTGTTGCAGCGGGCGCCACGCTATCGACCCTCAGTTGCGCGTCGAGCATCGCCGGCTATTTCGCCGTCTCGGCTTCGCTGGAACGCGCACACGGCCGGCTCGAATCGCGCGGCACACGTCCTGCGGGCATCGCCACTTTCGGCGTGCTGCCCGACACCGCCGCTGCATTGCCCGCAGTGCGCTTTCCCTACGAGGACCTGCATCGATTCGGCGGACAGGGCACGGCCTACCTTGCACCCGGCCAGCACTGCTGCGACGGCGACGGCTACCGGCCGGTCTATACGGCGCTCGGCCTTTCGTGGGCAAACGACAACCGCAACTGGTATACGGAGGAGCCGAAAAGCGCCGGTACGTTCGATCCCGCGAACAAACAGTTGCTCCCCTATTTCCGGCGCGGCGACATCATGCGCCTGATCCAGCTTGACGGCATTCCTCAGTGGGCCAGTCCGACCGGTAAAGAGACCCACAGCTATGCGCCGACTTCGCTCGTACAAATGAAGGAATACATGGCAAAAGTCGGCGCCGAATCCAATCGCGCGCGGCTCACCTACTTCCCCCAGCAACGCGACAACTACTATCAGGTGACATGGGAGCCGGATGCCGATGGCGGCCTGCCATGGCGCGACACCGACGCGAATTTCGTCGCGATGTATAAGGCCGTGTGGGAGGGCATTCATCAGACCGACCCTCACGCCGTGGTGATGGGTCTGACGTATGCGTCGGTGCAGGCGAACGTCGAGTGGATGCGCCGTCTCGGTCCGCTCGGAATCGGCCGCTATATGGACGGCATGACCATTCACGGGTATTACGACATCGGCACGACACCGTCGCATCCTCCCGAGCGTGTAGCCGATCCAGGCAATCTCGGCACCGTGCAGGGCGCGCTGCCCGCCGCGATGCGGGCGCTGCGTCACGAGATGCATCAGTACCTGAAGCCCGGCGCGCCGCTGTTCGTTACCGAGACCGGCATCAGTTATGACATCGGCCAGGCGTACGGCAAGAATTATCCGGATGCGAACGTGCTCTACGCGCAAGCCGCGGTGGTGGCGCGCACGCATCTCATTCTGCTGGGTGAAGGCGCGGATATAACCTATGTGTTCTATCTCGCCGACATGCCGGATGCAGCGCCTGGCTACGGGATTTTCTTCGAACTCGATCATCCGACCGGCGCCTACGGTCCCAGTCACATCAGCCCCAAACCCGCCGCGCTCGCGGTAGCGGCAATGACGCGAATTATCGACGGCACGGATACGCTCGGGCCGCTCAAAGGATTGCCGAAAGGGGTTTATGCCTACGCATTCCGCCGGCTCGGCGGCGGCAAGATCGTGACCGCACTGTGGACACACGACAACGACGCATGGAACGCTAAAACCGGTTTCAGCGCGAATCAGAGTGCGGATTATCGTTTGCGGGTCGACGCGCCCGGCAGCTCGGGCGAAGTGACCGTACTCGACATGATGGGCAACGCATCGAGCCTGCCGTATCGCGACGGCTTCGCGAACCTCAAGCTGTCGCCGGCGCCCATCTACGTCGTCTCCGCCAATGCCGCCGTGTTCAAGGACGCGGTCAGCACGCCGGAGGGTTATGTCGCCCGCTAGCCGCACCTTACAAAGCGTGCATGTCACACGCTCCCGGCACGGCGTGAGCGCCCCCGCGCGCGCTTCGATCAACACGGTTCGCTGTCGCCATGCACCGATACTTCGGCGTGTTGTGACAGTGCAGCTGCCTGTCGACCCACGTAGAATCCAGGCGATTGTTGGTTCGTACGCCTATCAACGCGCTGGAGCCAGGAGATGAGCGGGCTCGCATGGACAATGCTGGTGCTGGCCGCGATGGTCGGGGCGTTCCTCTTCGCCACGATCGGCGCGGTTCTGCTCGCATTGCTGCTGGCCAGTGTCTCCAGCCGTCTTACCGAGGACGATGAGCATCGTCGCGATTACTAGCGCCCCTTTCAGGAGAAACCATGCTGACTGAGATCGACTTCCTCGACGTGGTGCGTCTGACGCCACTGGTCGCGATCGATCTGATCGTGCGCGATGCCGAGGCTCGCGTGTTGATCGGCCATCGGCGCAACCGCCCCGCGCGCGACACCTGGTTCGTTCCCGGCGGACGCATTCATAAAGACGAAACACTCGACGCCGCATTCGCACGCATTGCCGACGCCGAACTGGGCATCGCCAGACTGGCGCGCTCGACGGCACGCTTCGAAGGCGTTTTCGAGCACCACTACGAGGACAACTTCGCCGCCGAGCCCGGCGTGTCGACACACTACATCGTGCTCGCCTATGCGCTGCAACTCACCAGCTCCGTTCCGGTGGGCCGGCTCGACCAGCACAGCGAATATCTCTGGCTTTCGCCTGCGGCGCTGCTCGCGCGCCCCGACGTTCACGAGAACACCAAGGCTTACTTCCGCTGACGGCAAGCTTACTGCCAACACCAGTCGCCCTGTTGCCGGCGCCTGCCGTTGCCCGCGGGCGAAAATAATACCCACTGTGAGTTCGCCAACGTGGCGACCCACGCCGATACAGTATGATCGAGCTCACCATCAAAGCTCGAATCAATATGCGATCATCGGCAGCCAGGCTCGTTCGCGATTCATCCCTTGCTTTTCTAGCGCTACTCTTCTTCGCTCTCATTCCCGCCTCGGCGCGCGCGGCCGATTGCAGCGCCGGTACGCTGGTCACGGTCGTCGCTCACCTCGATGACGATCTGCTCTTCGTGGACCCCGCTATCAGCGAACGGCTCGATGCCGGCTGGTGCATCACCATCGTGCATCTGATCGGCGGCGCCAATGGGGCGAACTTCGCTTACGTACAGACTCGCGAGCGGGCTTCGCGGCTTGCCTATGCTCGGATGGCGGGCGTGCCCGACGAATGGATCGAAACAAACCTTCCCATTGCCGGCAAGCTCGTGCATCAGATGGTGCTGAAGGCGAAGCCGCAGGTGCGCCTGCTCGAATTCCGGCTGCCCGGCGGCGCCGTGCGCGGCGGCCGCGTACCGCTCGGCCTCCTGTGGGAGCAGCACGCCACGCTCTCCACCTATCCGATGAATGCCGACGGATCGGTGCGCGTGCAATACGATCGGGCCTCGCTGTCGGCCACACTGAAAGCGATACTCGCCGAGGCTTCGCAGATCTACACGCTCAATCCCGACACGGTGCCGTTTCTCGAGCATCCCGATCACATCTACGCCGCACGTATTACACGCCACGTCGCCCAGACGCTGAACAAAAGCGTGCCGATCGTCTATCACGTCACCTATCCGACCGGCGACTGGCCCGGCAATGTGCCGGCGGCTGAAGTGCAGCGCAAGCGCGATATCGTCGCCAGCTATTTTTCTATCGACGGCAACGAGTCCTCGCACGTATTCGGCGAGTTCCAGTGGGACGGCAACTGGGTCGCGCGCCGCTATGCGTTTGCCGATCGCAGCGACCACCGCATCGCGGATTTTCAGTCGCGTCCCATACAGCTCTTCAATGCGGCGGCAAACCGCTGCCTGACTTCCACGGGCAGCAGCCATGCGCCGACACTCGCCGAGTGCACGGGCTCTGCCGCACAACAATGGCGCTGGGATCCGCTCACTGTCTATCCTGGCAATACGCAGAACGCCGCGCTCGTCAGCGTCGCGACTTCGCAATGCATCGCCGAACGCGACGGCTATCTGATCTCCGAGGCCTGCGATCAATGGGACATGGCGCAGCGCTGGACACCGTGGGACTTCGGCCTCGTCTATACGCCGCAGCGGCACTGCCTCGGCGAGAACGACGGCAAGCTCACCATGCGCGGCTGCACGGCCCTTACCACACGCTACCGTTGGGCAACCACGCAACACACCCAGGCAACCGATTTGCGGCTCGCCACTGCCATGATCGGCGACGTCGGCGGCACCGGTGAAGCTTCCGCCGTGTACGTGCAGCGACAGCACGACGGGCCCGGATTCAACGTCTATGCGGCGTCGCTCGTGAAAGCCTCGCCCCCCGCGCTCTGGTACGCGAGCACGGTCCCATTCGATCCTCGCGCCACCGCGCCGAGCTGCACGAATGACGCGCTGTGCTTCGACAGCGCACGTTTTCTGCTCGGCGATTTCGACGGTAACGGCAAGGCTGATTTGATGGTCATCACCGCACGCCAGGGCGGCACTGCGTTCTGGCTGCTGCGCAGTACCGGCGAGCGCTTCGAGGCGCCACGTCTCTGGCTCCAGACCAGCAATGCGTTCAGGCCTGAGTTGACGCAGCAGTATGTGGCAGCGGATTTCAACGGCAGCGGACGTGCCGGCGTGCTGATCGCGCAGAAGCGAACCGACAGCGGACTCGACCTCTGGCTGGCGTCTTCCACGAACTCCGCGGGCGCGGCGCCCACGCTCGTGGCCCAGGCCAGAGCCCTGCCGCAAGACGTCAATCTTCTCCCGGTTCAGGTGCCGGGGTCACGCGCGTCATTAGTTGCGGTGGGGGCTGCGAACGGGCGGCTCGCGCTCACGCAGATCGCCAACGACGGCACTCGCATGAGTGTCGGCGAACGCCGGCTATTGCCGGTGAATTTCCAGCCCGATTTCGTCAAGGTGACGCTCGGCGCCTTACATGGCAAAGCGAGCAATACGCTGATTCTTTCGACACCGCATTTCGACGGCACAACCGATGACGCGGTCATCGATATCGCCACGCTCGATACAGCGGATGCGAGCAGCGTACCTGTGCAGGCGGCGACATTGCGCGGCATGTCGTGGTCGGACGTGTTTCCGTTTTTCGTGCGCGACAAACGCAATGCGGCGCTCGTGTTGTTCCGGAGAACCGATGCGACGCTGGGCAATTTCTATTTCACCGGCGGCGCACCGGCGCTGACGCGCTACCCGGTCGGCAACGGCTTCGCGCTGGGGCCGGCCCAAGACCTCGGCGAGTTGCCGGGACTGTTTTCGGAGACGGTGCGGATCGACCGGCTAGCGCAGTAACGGGCACCGTAACGCGTGCCGACCGATCGATCCAGCGTCCTTCAGGCCGACATCTGCAGCGGCTGGACGAACTGCCGCGCGATCTTCATGTAGCGATCCGCGGTGTCGTGCAACGTGTAGCCCGCCAGTTGCCGACTGGCGCGCGGCGTGTCGAGTGCCTTGAGCAAGGCGCGGCCATAGGCTTCGGGATCGGCCGTATCGACGAGATTGACGCCGGCAAATCCGCTGGCAAACAGGAACGATGGAATCCGGCTCGCCACGACAGGAATACCCGAAGCAAGCGCCTCCAGAAAACCAATGCTTTGCGCCTCGAATTGCGACGGCATCGCAAAGACACGCGACGAACGCAGGATCGCGGCGACATCGGAGCGCGGCCCGCACACAGTCACGCGGCTGTCCAGACCGAGCTGATTAACGAGCGACACTACCGCCTCGTGATAAGCGACGTCTTCGACCACACCACACAGGAGCAGGCGCGCGTCGGGCTCGCTCTGCACGACACGCTCGAACGCGCGGATCGTGTGCAACTGACTCTTGCCTTCTATATAGCGGCCTAGCTGAACGATCTGCTTCGCGGGTGCGGCGATATCCGGCGCCGGTGCGCCGTTGTCCTGCGCGAACAGCGATGCATCGACCCCGTTCGGGATCACGACCAGCGAGGGGTGTTTGCCGATTTCTCTTAGATACTCATCGATATTTTTCTGCGACACGCCGATCACCGCTCTGGCCCGCCGCGACAGCAGCCGCTCGGCCTGCTTGAGCGCGCTGTTCTCGAAGTCATTGACGCCGGAGTGCATGACCCACGCGATCGGCGTATGCACGGGCAGAAGACGCACATAGAGTGCGGCGAGCGTGGCATGAGCCACGATGAAGTCGGGGCGAAACTGACGCACCACGCGATACAGATGCAACAGCTTGCCCACCCTGCCGTATTGGACACCTGGAAACAGGCAGGTGACGCCCGCGGCCTCGAGCTCCGCGCGAATGTCGACGAAATCGTCCTGCTGGGGAAGCAGCGATGCGATGCAGACCTCATGGCCGCCACGCTGATGATGAATCGCAAGCCCCTTTACCAGCACCTCTGCCCCGGAAAGTCGCGGTGCGTGAACCAACTGAAGAATTCTCACGATTTATCTCTCTGGATAACCGCCCTTTTTACGCAGCGGATGGGGATGCCTGCTAGCAAGTACCGGCCCTAAAAAACATCGGCATCCCATCATGTTTGTCTGGCGCACCCTTTTGCGGAACGTCGCCTGGTCTTCCGAAAAAACAGCGACAGTTCCGCCGCGAAGTCACTGTCGCGAGGAAACGTTACACCGAAGGCCCAGCACTTTTACGCCATCCCCAAGGCGCAATCGGCTATGGAATGAGCGCTACCGCCCACTTCCCGGTGGTTCACGCCGATTCGACCAGTTAGGCATCCACCACAAATCTTTTCGACCCCATTTCTGAATGGCGGATAAAGGCTAGTCTCTCCAGATGATTATTCTGGTGTGATCAATGCAATTAGTACTGCATTATTGTTCATACGTAACGACTCGTTACTTCTTTTAAACACACTCCTGCGTATCGTTGCGGTCGATTCTCCCCAGCAGTGGCTTTCCTTCTTACAGAACAGTAAAAAGTTCATCGAGCGGCGCCATGGACTCAGGCACTGCGATATGAATTGCGCTGTGGCTCACGACATTGGTTGTTTTCGTCGCACCTTCCCGGGCCGTCCGATTCCGCCAGATCCGCCATGACGAGCGGCGCGAATTCGTACGACGTTAATTTCTGTTCACTTCGTCTCCCGCCGCGCGTTGCGCGAAGAGACGCAAATGTTCAGCTCACGCATTGGTTAGAGATTGATGAAATCGCAACTCCTCTTACTCTCGACACTTTCCCTCGCACTAGCCGGCTGCGGTGGCGGCGGCGGTGGTAGCGCCGGCACCAGCGCGGCGACCCAGGCCAACGGCAGCGCCGCTCCATCCAGCGCCGCCAACCTGAGCGCGGCAGGAAACAGCAGCACCGGCGGCACCGCCACGGTGAATGGCGCGGGCACCACGGCCGCGGCACTCAGTTGCGCAGCGCCGGCCGTCTCGGCCGGCTCGGGCAGCGCCACCATTTCAGCCGATACGCCGAGCACGGACGGCACGCGCATCTTCGCCGCCGGCAGCACATTTCAGCTCGCCTTCACCACCAACGTACCGAATGCCGACACGCTGAAGTGGGCCGTCACGGACACTCTCGGACGGGTGGCCGCGAGCGGCAACACCGCTGTGCCGAGCGGTTCGAAAACCATCACGTTCAACTGCACCTCGACGCTCGCCGGCTATTTCGCGGCGACCGGCACGCTCGCGCAGAACGGCGGCCAGTTGCCGCAAGCGGGCACGCGTCCGGTCGGCATTGCGAGCTTCGGCGTGCTGCCGAACCTGGCCGGTGTCGTGCCGGCCGTCACCTACGCGCACCAGGAGCAGCATCGCTTCGGCATGCAGGGCGCGAACGACAACGGCCCGCTACTCGCCGCCCTCGGTATTTCGTCGACGATCGACGATCGCCAGCTCTCGACCATGGAACCGAACGGACCGAACACATTTAATCCGTCAGCCAACAGTCTCGATCCGTTCTACACGAGCGGCAAGGTGATGCGCCTGATCCGCCTGGACGGCATTCCCGCATGGGCGAGCGGCACCGGCGCGTTCCAGGACGATACGAGCGTGCCGACCAATCTGTCGTACTACCAGAGCTATATGAGCCGCGTCGGCACCGAATCGAACGCGATTCGTGCGGCGTATTTCCCGACCCAGTCGGCGAACTACTATCAGGTGACGTGGGAACCCAACCAGTTCTGGACCGATACCGACGCCAACTTCATCGCGCTGTATCAGTCCGTCTATCAAGGCCTCCACTCGACCGATCCGAACGCGGTGGTGATGGGTCCCGCCGATGCGTTCCCGAGCCTGACGACGACCCGTCTGAAGCGCCTCGCGCCGCTCGGCTTCGGCCAATACATCGACGCGGTTGCCACCCACGGCTACTACGACGCGGGAACCTCGCCGTCGCATCCGCCGGAGCGCTACGATGCCGACCCGTCTACCGCCGAAGGTTCGCTGCGCGGCCAGATGCGTGATCTACGCGCGGAAATGGCCGCCGACTACCGCCCGGGCATGAAGCTGTTCTCGACGGAAGCCGGCATCAGCTACGACCTCGGCACCTCGTACGGCCCGAACTATCCGACTGCCAACGTGCTGTATGCGCAGGCGGCGGTCGCGGCGCGCATGCACATCATTACGCTCGGCGAAGGCGCGGATCAGACCTACGTGTTCTACGGCGCGGACTATCCGGGCGAAGTCGGCTATGGCACCTTCTTCGATCTGAACGACGCGCAGGGCGCATTCGGCGCGACGAACATCAGCCCGAAGCCGGTCGCGATGGCAATCAGCGCGATGACGCATACGCTCGACGGCACGCATACGCTCGGGCCGGTAAACGGCACGCCGACCGGCGTCTACGCGTACGCGTTCCAGCAGGTGGGCAACGGCGCGGTGATCACCGCGCTGTGGACGCACAACAACAGCGTGTGGGACGCGAGCGTCGGCTTCAGTTCGAGCTACAGCGTGCCCTATAGCCTCACGGTGGATGCCCCGGGCACGAGCGGCACCGTCAAGGTTATCGACATGATGGGCAATGCGTCGAGCGCGAACTACAGCAACGGTACGCTGACGCTCAACCTGACTGAATCGCCGGTGTATGTGGTGTCGAACAACGCGTCGGTCGCCAAAGCCAACACGACGGTTCCGGTGGGATACGCCGGGATCTGAGCCTCATCCGTCACACCATGCGGCAGATGTAAAGACGTCAGCCGGCTTTAGGGCCGGCTGACGTTTGTTCTTTCAGACATGAAGGGCGGCAGCGGGCCGCGCATTCGCAGAGTTTCGGTCTTCTTTCAGCTTTCCCCCAGCCGTCCCTCCAGGCCGCTCAGCTCCTGCTCGCGCTCCTTCGACACCTTGCCGACCGGCGGCCCTGCAAAGCTCTTGCGCACACCGGCGCCGTACCAGATCGCCAGCAGTACCGCGAGCAATCCGACAATCACGTACACCACTTTCTGGTTCGGCGGCTGCATGCCGACGTAGGCGAGCACGAGTGCACCGAACACCGCGGCCACTGCGAACGGCTTCGACAGCATGCCTAACTGGAATGGTCCCTTCTCTTTCCACGTGCGGCCTTCGGCAAAAATACCGGACGCAATCGGCATGGCGTAGGAGATGAACAGGAATACGGCGCTACCCGCGCTCAGCACCGTGAACGCATCGCCGTACAAGGTCACGACGATTGCCAGCACCGCCGAGGTCCAGATCGCGGCACCCGGCGTACGGTGCGCCGCATTCACTTTGCGCAGCCACTTCGAACCCGGCAAACCGCCATCGCGAGCAAATGCAAACATCATGCGCGAGGTCGATGTGACGGCGGCGAGACCGCATACGTAATTGATGAAGAACATCAGCAGTTCGATCAGAATGCGCAGCGGTCCCGGAATCGGCGCGAGAATCGCTTCGAAGAATCCCGTGCCCTGCTTTACCGCAGCACCGATATCCGGCATGACCAGCACGAAGGCGCACACCATCACGTAGCCGAACGTGGTCGACCAGAACACCGAACCGACAATGCCGCGCGGCACATTGCGCGCCGCCTGATGCGTTTCCTCCGAGGTATGCGCGGAAGCGTCGAAGCCCGTGATCGTGTAGGCGGTCAAGAGCAGGCCCGACAGAAATGCCATGGCGATAGTCTGCTTGGGCCACGCGCCGCCATCGACACCGGTGAAGTTGGTGAAGGTATAGAGCCGTGACAGATCGATCTTGACTGGCGAATAGACCAGCAGAGACACCACCAGCATGATCGTCACCACGAAGATCAGATAACCCGACAGGTCCGTGATCTTGCTCGTGATGCGAATGCCGCGATGATTCAGGAATGCTTGCGAAGCGGTAATCGCCGTCAGGAAGAGCGTCTGCTGCCACCAGCCGAGCGAATCGGGACTGACACCGAACATCGGCGCGATCAGTGTGCGAAAGAACGGGTCATAGGTGCCGTAATTGATCGCGGCGACAACAAACACAAGACCGAGCAGATTCAGCCACGCGGTGAGCCAGCCCCACATCTTGCCGCCCAGGATGGAACTCCAGTGATAGAGACCGCCGGCGGTCGGATAGGACGACGCAATCTGCGCCATCGCGGCCGCCACGATCAACGCGAACAGCGAGCCGAGCGGCCAGCCGAGTCCGATCGACGCCCCGCCCGCCGCCGACAGCCCCATCTGGAACGACGTGATGCCGCCCGACAGAATGCAGATCAGCGAGAACGACACCGCGAAGTTCGAGAACGCCCCCATGCGCCGTGACAGTTCCTGCGCGTAGCCCATCTTGTGCAACAGCTTGACGTCGTTGTCGACGGGTTCCGCCGACGGCACGGCCGTGTTGATGTCCATGACGCGATCCTTTGAACAGGGTTATGGCGAAGCGGCTAAGCAATAGACCAGCGTGAGCGCGCGACGCAAGACCGGCTCACGCAGCCGTAAAGCAGTTATCCACGTACAGGTGGGCGCCGTTGACGAAACTGGCGTCGTCGCTGGCGAGAAAGAGCGCGGCGCGTGCGACTTCTTCCGGCGCGCACAGACGGCCTTGCTGCACCGACAGAGCCGCTTCGCTCGCGTCGAAACCATATTTGGCGAGCGCGCTGATTTCGCGCCGTCCGTGCGGCGTGTCGATGAAGCCTGGGCACACCGCATTGCAGCGAATGCCGCGGTCGCGATACTCGACCGCAATCGAACGCGCGAACATCGCGCACGCGCCTTTGGTCGTGCAGTACAGCACTTCGAGTGGCGTGGCCGCCACTGATGAGATCGACGCCGTACACACAATCGAGCCGCCGCCCGCGGCGAGCATGTGCGGCAGCACTGCGCGCGTCATCATGAACATGCTTTTCACATTGACGTTCATGAGCCAGTCGTAGTCTTCGTCGGTGGTATCCACGAAGGGCTTCACGACGATGCTGCCCGCGTGGTTGAACAGCACGTCAATACGCCCGAAACGCGCCATGACGTTCGCCACGGCGGCATCGACCGCTGCGCGCTTCGATACATCGGCGGCAAACAGTTCGGCTGTTCCGCCTGCCGCGCGAATGCGCGTCACGACTTCCTCGCCCGCATCGGTATTGATATCGACCACCGCGACCTGCGCGCCTTCCTGCGCGAACAGCAGCGACGCCGCGCCGCCCGCGCCCGTCGCGCCGCCCGACACGATTGCGATCTTGCCTTCCAGCCTGCCTGCCGATCTGCTCATGCGTGACTCCTCTTCCAGTGCCTGATGCGTTGCATTGCGTGACGTGTTGTGCACAAAATATGGGCGGCAAAAAGCGGCGACTATCCAAAATTGGCAAAAAAGTAAAAATCCCGTAAAAATTCGGCTTGCTGACAAATGCATTACACGCTGACATTCGTGCGCCCTGCTGCCTGTGCGGACGGCCTGCTCCAGAAGCGCGACGCGGTTTTTTTTTCGCATACACTGGTCGGCACCATGCGTTTGGGGAGCGCCAACAGAATCGGGAGAAGCTATGCAGCCGGTCAATCAGACAAGCAGCGCCGTCGAGATCCACTGTTGCCGGAACATCGACGAACAGGCGATGTTGCTCGACGCGTGGAATCAGAGCTATTGCCAGATTTCGCGCGGCGCCTTCGACGGCTCGGTGAGTTCGTTCTCCGCGGGCGGGGTACGGGTGCTGGTGGAACGCCTGAACCGCACGGTCTATCAACGCGGGCAGGTCGCGCTATCCAGGCTGGCCGTGGGCGTGCCGTTCCAGCTCGAAGGACATGCGCTGCTGTGCGGGCAGACGAGTCATCGTGACGGCCTGCATGTTTTTTCCGGCGATGGCGGGTTTGAGTTTTTATCGCCCGACAAGCACGTGGTGGTGAACCTGGAGATTGAGCCTGGCGCGATTGCCAATGAACTGGTGCGCGTACAGCTCGAGGACATCGCGCCGTTACTGGGCGCGAGGCCTGGCGTACTGAATGTCGACCCGGCGAGGTTGCAGGGCTTTCGCGAGGTGCTTAAGCACTTGCTCGACGCGGTGGCGGCTACGCCGACGTTGCTCGATAACGCGGGCGTGGCGGCTTCGTTCGAGAAGTCGGTGATCTTTGGTCTTGCCGAGGTATTGCAGGGGATGCGGGATGCCGATCCGCACGGGCAACTCGAGGCGCGGACCGCGCGGAACTGGCAGCTTGTGCGCGGTGTACGCGAGATGGTGGAGGAGTCGCCGGATTGTCCGCTGTCGGTCGCTGAGCTATGCGCGCGGTTTCGCGCGAGCCGGCGGACTTTGCAGTATGCGTTTGAGGATACGGTTGGGGTGAGTCCTTCGGCTTATATACGAGCTGTTCGGCTCGATCATGTGCGGCGGGAATTGCGGAGTGCCGGGTCGGTTACCGAGGTCGCTACGCGGTGGGGGTTTTGGCATTTTGGGAATTTTTCCAACGAGTATCGGGGGCAGTTTGGGGAGTTGCCGAGGGAGACCTGGCGCAGGAGTAGAAGTTAAGGGAGGTTTTTTTTGCCTGCCCGGCAGGGGGGGTCTTCGCGACGATGGTTGGTTTTATGCCGTTGGCCTTTTGGTTGATCTGGATTTTTGGATTTCCTTGCGGTGCTCGTTGTCTGCTCTAGTGTTGGTCTTTTGGCCTTTCCTTGCTTTCTTATCGGTCTATTAGTGTTGCCCCTGTGCTGGTGTTGGTCTTTTGGCCTTTCCTTGCTGTGTTAGTGGTCTATTAGCGTTGCCCCTGTGCGGGACCTATCCGTAATTTCGTGGGCGGGGCATATCATGAAGGATGGAAATCATGGATATGCCGATCATGAAGAAGAAACGTACCGTCGCCTCGCAGGCAGCGGCCCGAGGGCCGCTGCCTG
>NZ_JCAQOZ010000049.1:0-8388 GCF_059567945.1 Paraburkholderia sp. BGA-UO-ETr-F12
TGGATCTCCTTCGTGGGCGACGTCTTTATCGCTCAATTGAATGGAGGTAGCGACGGCCTGAACGACGCCGTTAGCTGTCGTCTTGTCGCCGTTCAAAATCAGATATCGTTTCATGATGCCTCTGGGGCTTGACGTACTTACTCAAGGTTAACGTGCGTTGGACGGCTGCTAGGTCGCGCAATCAGGTTTCCGTGGCTACTCGGTATAGGCGATAGTGAGCATGACCATCATTGACTGCGGATCGGCGCGTACCGATATCGTCCCCCAGCTGAATACAAACGAATCGACGCCTTGCGAAGTCGCGACGCGCGTTGTTTGCGCTTCTGTCATGATGAGTTTCGCTAACGTCTTTTTTTCACGAACGAGGTCGTCATTCGTCGCCGACCAGTCCTGTTTGCGAATGCATCCGTCATTCCAAAGGCAGTCGATCGCGACGAATTTCCCTTCATGAAAGCGGGCCGACACTGCAAACGAGTGCCGCCAAATCACTATCTCGTCAACGCTGAACGACTCCCACCCGTTGCGAGCGTCCAGCGCCTTCCATCCTGCTGCGATCAAGTCCGGCACGGTCGTGGGGCCCGGCGCGAGTACGAGCCCCGTGCCCACATCCAGTTCACCGGTCGAAAAATTGAAGGTGCCCGACATCATTAACTCCCGAATTTCAATATATTCCCGCCAACAAGGCTACCCTTATCCTGATCCGAAACGAAGTATTGAGTACCACCGCTTTTACCAAGGTTTGTATTCGCCAATGCCTTGCCTTTAGCGACACAGATGTCTTTGGTCACCACAAAGGCCCGCAATTGAGATCTCATCGCCCGACCGCTCGGCCAATTCTCAGAATGTGCAACTTGAGTCAAGTCGTTGTATTCCCGAGCTCAGCCACTGCTTCCCAAGACCGTGCGAGCATCCGAAAAATAATTTCTAGACAATGCTGTCGCGATTTTTTCAGGAGTGGCATACGGGTAAAGCGTATAAAGCACAGTACCTCGTTCCAGTACGGTGTTCTGGTACGAGTCGACCCCATAGTACGGGGCCGAACCTTGCCATGTTTTTGCCTGTGCAGCAGGGTTTTTCCCTGCGCAAGGATCTTTCTGGCAACAATCCTTGTTTGGAGTTTGCGCTTTCTTCTTGAGCCCCAACGGATCGATCCAGCCAGTCGGATTCGGCGCGTACTGGTGGACATTTCCGCCGCCCAGCAGCCCAATCGGATCTTTGCTCGTAAATCGTCCAACGCTTTGATCGTCGTATCGGTGCCGGCTAGCGGACCATCAGATGGTCAAGGGATGTGGCTACATCGCTGGCTACTGCTGATTTATACGACTCGAGACGCGCTCTGGAATGCGCGCAGATTTCCCCTGCTCTCCCATTTGCTTTGCATATTGCTGATACATTTCTTTTGCCTGGGGAATCAGTTTGTCCTGCCAATATGCGTCAGCAAGATTAAGCTTTGCAACTACCCGGTCAGGATACTTTTCAACAATATGTTGCAAAAGCGGCGCCGAATCGTCAGAACGGCGATTCTCAATCAAGTAAAAAGCAATATCATTTGCGTCCTGAACGCTGACTGCACCCAGGTTGTTGGCGAGTTCAAGCGGAACGTAAAATGGCATATTCACTATGTACTGCTTCAGGGTCGATTTGTCACGTTGCGCATTCTTAAACATTTGAACTTCACCCGCGACGTCATTTTTTATCCCAGATTTTTCTTCATACTGATACGGTCCGTCGTTTCCAATTCTTGGGCATCCGACCACTCTTGCAACCTGACGAGAGCCGAACAGGTCACCCGAGGGAATATCCGGTTTTTCTCCAGTAATCTCCCGGATAAGGCACCAGTCTCCAATTTTTTTATTCCATTCATAAATATGGGTGAAAACCTGGCCTCCGCGACTCGAACACGAGCCGTCAATTGCAATTTGCCCTTTTGCGGATAGCGGATAGAGAGCCATCGAGCTGCATTCATCAAATTTGGCTTGATGATATTTGCGTTCTATATTTGACGCGGAATCATGATAGAGAATATCCATTCCCTCTGAATCGACTGAATAGGAAAAGAGACCAGCAGTCCCTTTTCCAGCGTCACTTGATGCAACGACAACTTCTATCGAAGAGGCAAATGCGGGCGCTGTCAAAAAAACACACGCCCCGAAGGTCGCGTGTGTCAGGAGGCCCAGCCAACCGATGCGTTCAAGCATTGGATCCACCGCAATCTAAGCGCCAGAGAGAATTATCAGATGTAGGGAGCGTACTCGCCATCCATTCCTGCCCAGTGGAAATTTCCAGTCGGCGCACCCCCGCATTTGCAGATGGCTTTCCTGCCCCCTTAGCGGATTTGCACCCCGTCGGCGCCATCGATGCCAAGCATCGTTTCTTTTGCTCAGTCGAATCGAGCATGCACTCAGCACCTGATACGGGTATGGGTTAAAGACATCTCCGACGAGGCCGGAGACGACCGCTAAGCCGCTCCGCTGGCTTCCTAATTCGAATTGATTCGCCTGTCCCGTCAAAGGCCAAACTCTGAAAGACGGCGACGAACAAGTTGCGCGTTAGTGTACGGAAAAGTAACTTTTTTCCCATCCATGACGCCATCGTAGCCGTCGCCAAAAGCATTACTTATATCATTTCTCCTGACGAAGGAGATATTTTTTCCATTTCTATTAGGGTTGTATGCAGTAATTTGATGGAAATATCCCTGAAAGTCGGCACCCGACGAATTTTGCAGAAATTAATTGGACCTGCTCGGCAAAAACAGAGCGAACGAGATCAATCATAATAACAAGTATAAATACGCGATATCTTTTCATTGAGACCATTCGTTTGTTGCAGCAAGCGTTTCATGCCACCCATCGACACAAGGATTCACGCCACCACTCAACAGCGTACATGCTTTTTTTGCAGCACGGCCGTGATCGGAAATCTTTCCGGGCTTGGTTGTCCACTAATCACATTGCTCCAACCTTGTCTTTTCAAAGCCGTCCCGCTCAATGTCCACGACGACCAAGTTAGGCAAGCTCCACTTCGCAGCGGGACGCTGGTAAAACGCCGTCCCGTCAGCAGGCCCCAAAACAAGACTGGAGCATTTTCGACAAAACAAGATTAATAAAACTGCAGGTAGTCAGGCGGAGTGTTTTTGGCTGCATCACTAAGCGCGCTGCCAAGTTTTTTCGCGCTCTCGGAAGCAGCATTCGTTCCTTTTTCGATTGTTCGACTGATCACACCCCGGTCGTCGATTGTTCGCAATTGCATGAACACACCATCTCCTAGCGAAACATTATTCAGTCGCGTAATCGTGTTGTGAACAAAATGGTCAAAAAACGCGACGACTTCCGGCGACAGCTTTTCCGGCTTGACCCAAGCCGTGGCTAGCTCTCTGACCGTAGTGTCGCTAATGTCACTTACGGTTCGAGAGATGTTCCATGGCGAGTTAACGGCAGCGCCTCCTTGCGAAATTCGTTCGTAGTAGGCCGCTCTAGTTTCGTAGTTCGGTGTCTCACCGTCAAAGATGGCGTTGTACACGTTGGCATCGACAGTGTTGACGAACAGGTAATCGCCTTGACTCACCCCGTGAGTTCGATCATGTACGTAGCGGGCCCATGATATGAATAGCTTCTGATGGGCCAAAAGATGGTTTTCGAGGGTCGATGTGCTTCCGCCAAGATGCGCGGCATAGGCGGCGAACAAATCATTGACGGTGAGAGATTTTCCATTGACGAGGATCGTTTTTTTGAACTCGAATTCACGCCAGATCGTGAAGGCTTCATTTTGGATTAAATCATCAGGTCGGCGAAGCGGAACGCCATACGACCACGCTTGCTCCAACATATTCCGAGCCGAGACGCGCGCCAGTTCAGCAGACTTCTCGTCCTCGCCCTCCTTGTAGCCGCCGCCGACATCGGACTGACTGCCCGGATAGACCACCTCTGTCAGATTGGCAATGTTCGCCGACCCTCGGGGCGAATCGAGGTCCTTATAGAAACGCAACTCGGTCGCCGCGACATAGTGCAACACCTTCTTGAACTCCCCGGGCGTATCGTATTGTCCCAGAGACTGTTTAGCCAGACCGACAACCACCCCGAGCGTCTTGCTTGCAACCTTTGCGATCCAGCCTTCGCCTGGCACAAAACTCAAGACTGGGGAAAGAACCTTGGAGAAGATGGAGTCTGCATACGCGCTGGAAACGCAGTCGAAAAGCCCCATGAAGTCGAACTGGACCTCGGTGCCTTGGTAGGTCACCGTTCCATTTTCTCGTTTGCAGGTTTTACTGATCAGGTCGTTAGCAAATTTTCGCGCCGTAACGCCGCCTCGGTCATAGCCGAAGACGGAAACTCGAATTCTTTTCAACGTGCGTGGATCGGTCTTCGCCTGCGCGACGACAGTTGTGAAGTTTGCGAGCGCCCTTTCGACTCGGGCGTTAAAGCCAGTTCCCATGTAACCGGCGGCGATTTCGCTGTCGCGGATCAATGGCACAGAGTCGGCAACCGCCGAGATCCCCGACGACACGATCAGGGGGATGGCTGTCGCAGGCTTCTTCAACTCTTCAAAGATCTTCTTCGGGCTAAACGCCTCAAGCATCGAGGATTTGACCTTCTTGCCAACGTCAGGAAAGCGACGCTCGCTCCATGCTTCTTTAGCTGCCTCTTTTGCCGCCCCCTTCGCCGCGTCCTTCGATGGACCCGTAACGAGCTTGCTTACCGTGACGCTCTTTGCTTGCGCAAATCCGTTCTTCGCGAGCGCTGCGCCGATACCTTTCGTCTCCTCCGAAAGTTTTGTCCCCATGCCTTCGTAATACAGCGGATAGATACCTTTATCAGGGTCGGTGTCGCGATGCGCCATAAACAGGCGCACGATATTGGAACGGTTATCCTGGTCTTCCGAAGACTGTGCGAATCCGTCGAAAAAAAACGTTATGTAGATTTCCTGATTGCAGCGGTAACAGCCGTCGGGCGGCGTCGATGGAAATGATTCGCTGGCACTTTGCGCACGTTTCACGCGAGCGTCCGCAGTCGGGGTGTCAGCAGCACTGGCGCTTGCGTCAACCGCTGTCTTTGCTGCTTTCCACATAACTAGCCTCCGCTGCCGTTTGTATTAGGGATGTTGGGTTTTGTGGGAAAGTCGACCCACTTTGCCTCAATCCGCTGATTCGGCAGAAAGTGGAATTCCAGGAATCCGTCGTGCTTGTTTGGCAGAGAAGGAACGGGAATGTCTGTCTCAAAGACGTCGTTCGGCAAATCCTTGTCGAATTGTTCTCGTGTCAGTTCGTACTTGACTTTGATATGCATTGTTTTTGAAGTGCTTGAAAGATTCAGGCAGCAAGTGATCTTTCCTCCTCCCGCGGCTTGATGAGCCGTAGAGTTCGCTCCCCAGAAGCCGTTTACCCAAAAGCTAAAAATACTTCGATCCGTATAGTTGTAGCCGATCACGTTGTACGGTCCGTAAGTACTACCCTCACTGGAAGAGCACGCTGCGCTCCACAACGTCGTCAAGGTGAGAAAGACCAGCAGAAACAGACGGGGTACAGCGCGCGCATAAAAGCCTGCACCCGCGGCCGGAGGATAGGGCAAGTTTGGAGCGGCGTAATTGGGGATGGTCATCGGGAGAAATTTTCGAACAGTTGGTTGGTGCATATCGGATGGCTGTTGACAGCCGATGCGAGGACCGTCACGGATGACATTACGCAATTCACGAATTGTTGCGCTTTCTACAAAGGCGTCGAGTCCGCGCGCGCCTGAAGCAACTGCGACCACACCGCTGCATCGATCTGAGCCAGCCTGCTGGATGTCGGTTCGTTGATTTCGCCCTCGGATAGTAGAGCCTCCGCGACCTTTGGGTGCTCATCAAACTTCGGATTGACGTTAAGTCCAACCAAGGAAAAATAGGCCAAATCGTTCTGATTTTTTATTTGATAGCGGTCGACCGCACGAGCGAGCAATTGGCGAATTAGTTGGATGCATACACGGCCATTGACTTGCGACATAGGTGGAAGCAATTCTTCTCGAATCTGGTGATAAAGCATCTCAGCGAAGCTCTCGTTGGAAAGCAAAGCATACTGCTCTCCGTTGAGAGTGATGTATTGCTCAAGCGGCGGCCGGACCTTTTCATTATCCGTGCCCGCAACCGTCTGCCATCCCTCGCGCCAGTACCGGTACTCGAAGATCGGTGAGAGAAAATGCTCGCGCTGCTCTAGCGTAAACATACGCACAAGCACCTCAAGAATGGACGGATCGTAGTGCCGCAGCAGCGCTGCGGTTCGGTCCGGCAGCACGACTTCCGCGTAGCTATGAAGATGCGCGGCAAGCACAGGCAGAGGTTGCCTGGACGCGACCCATAAAACAAGGTCGACGTCTCGTCCACGCTGAAGCAGAGTCTGCATCAGTGAGGCTTGCTCAACCTTGTCAGGTGTCAGCGCGAGTAGAAATGGGGCTGTCGCAGGATTGTTCGACTCCAGCATGCTGTCGGGGTATAGCCCTCGCCATGGCACGTTCTTTTGCTGGGCGTCGAATAACAGGTTTTGATCGAGCACGCCATCAACAATCGCATAGAGGTGGTATGCCTGTTCCGATTCGGGCTGGATCGACCTGTACCATTCGCAAATTTCGTCGAACTGTTGCGAAGCAATGTTAGGCGTGTTCATTTCGCAGGCTCCTTAAGCGCGTGGTGTCAAAGCCGCTTTGAGCTGTGCGGAATGGAGGCGGCATTCCGGGCACACGCCTTCCGGCAGATGAGGCAACGGATACTCACGTCTAATCGGGCCAGAAAACGAATGCTGGCTTCCCTTCATGTCGATTTTTCCGGGAGCGTGTATTTCGATATTGCCATCCTTGAGTCGAATGTAGCCGCCTCCTGAGGTCAGCAGTATCTCCTGTTTCGCCGCCACTTGAATATCTTCAGTCGCTGAGAGTATTTTCAGCGTCTTTTGCGCTGTCAATTCGACGTTATCGGCATGCGATTGGATTTCGACTTTGCCCTTCGCGGCAAAGAGCTTAATGCCAGTATTCTGTGCGAACAGGCTAATCTTCTCTTTGACGCTGGCAATGAGCGAAGCACCCGTTGCGAAATGAGCACTTTGGCCGCTGATCAAATTGATATGCTCGTCAGCCGAGACATGTGTTGACTTCTGCGTCGATATCGCGATGCCCGCCGGCGTCGCAAAGAGCATGATCGGTTCTTTGAACGCGTTTGCGTTGCCGGTACCGCCGCCCGCTGTGTTGCCGCCGTTACTTGCCGCGCCCGAGACACTGTTTTGCGTGGCGTCGGTAAAGGACTTGAGCGAGTCGTAGCCGTCTTTCAGGCTTTCGGCCTGGTGGGTTTCGCTCGCCTGGGAGAGTGCATCGATCACACTTTCTGAATTGACGAGTTGGCTGTTTGCTTCACGTACGTCGAGGGGCTGGCTTGATGGGCTGGCCGTTGGGTGCGTCGATACGTACAAGCCTTGACCTGCTCTCACGGCGCCGTACGCATCGGACTTCAGGTCGAAGCCGCTACCAAGGTAGGCGCCACGCGAGTTGCCGGTCTGCGCGATCAGATAGCCGAGATGAAGCTGAGAGTTCGCGCTCGTGCTGTAGAGCTGCACGCGGTTCTGGCCAGTGGCATCGTCCATCACCATCTGGTTATATCCGCTGCCTTGGTATTCTTTGGACTTGTAGCCTGAAAGGATGCCGTTCGAATGCCATTCGGGAGTCTTTGCGCCGTTGTAGACGCGGCCGGTGACGAGCGGCTTGTCGCAGTCGCCGTCGAGGAACGACACGATGACCTCTTCGCCGACACGAGGCACATGCACCGCGCCATAGCTGCCGCCGGTATCTGACTGGGCCACGCGCATCCAGCACGACGCGTTCTCGTCTCCATCGTTGAGACGATCCCAGTGCATGCGGACCTTGATACGGTTCAGTTCGTCCGTAAAGACTTCTTCATTCGCCGGGCCGACCACGATGGCCGTCTGCATGTGCATCGTCGGCTTGCTGTGTTCGAACGGGCTGCGGAACGGGACTGTTCTGCGCTGGGCTTCGACGGCAGCCATGAAGAAGCCTTCGCTGCCATCTGCTGCCTTGATGAGCAGCGTCGGATCGCCCGCGTGCAGTGCCCGGGCCCCAGTAATCGTCTGCTTCAGGCTGTGCGGGAAGTCTGTCGTGCCGTTCGACACCGGCAGGTTGTTCTCGATCACCCACTCAATGCCGATGACGGCAAACTGCCGCTCCTGCTCGCTGCCCGTGCTGTGGTCCGGATGATCCTGCAGTTCGAACCAGCGCCCCGTATCGATGCGACGTACCGCGCCCACACCGTGGAAACGCTTCGCACGGGACTCCCACTCTTCCATGCGGATCTTCGACAGCTGATCGCCGCGGTCCTGCTGGCCGTACGTGTAGGCGCCCGTGTACTCGTACACCT
>NZ_JCAQOZ010000050.1:0-50840 GCF_059567945.1 Paraburkholderia sp. BGA-UO-ETr-F12
GGCGGCATTCGACTGGTCCTCAGCCATGAACCAGTTCGCGATTCTGTTTGGAGAGCGTTTTACCAACGCACGCGGGTAACTCCGCTAACCGCCTCGCACACAAAAATGCGGACAGGTTCCCCCGCACAGGGGCAACGCTAATAGACCACTAACAATTCAAGGAAAGGCCAAAAAGACCAACAACAGAACAAACCACGAACCCAGGAAGGCACCGCCAAAAAATCCAGATCAACAACAAACCCGCCGAACGGCCAAAACCAAACCCAAAACCTTCAAGCCACCGGCCCCTGCGCCGGCTTCCTCCTCAAAAGAGCGTAAAGAATAATCGCCCCAAACGTCGCAGTCCCAATCCCCCCCAACCCAAAACCGCCAAGCTTCAAAGAAAAATCCCCAGCCCCAAGCACAAGTGTCACCGCCGCGACAATCAGATTCCGGTTGTCGGAAAAATCCACCTTATTGACGACCCAGATCCGCGCACCGGTCACGGCAATCAACCCAAACACAACAATCGACACCCCGCCCAGAACAGGTCCGGGAATGGTCTGGATCACCGCGCCAAACTTCGGCGAGAACCCAAGCACAAGCGCAATCACCGCAGCAATCACAAACACCAGCGTCGAATAAATCCTGGTCACAGCCATCACGCCAATATTCTCGGCATACGTCGTCACCCCTGTACCACCGGCAAAACCCGACAGCATCGTCGCCAGTCCGTCGCCGAGAAATGCGCGGCCGACATAACGATCGAGGTTCTGCCCCGTCATCGCGCTCACCGCCTTGATGTGCCCAAGATTCTCAGCAACAAGAATCACCGCAATCGGTGCAAGCAAAGTCATCGCCCGCATGTCGAAAACCGGCGCAGTAAAGTGCGGCATCCCAAACCACGCTGCGTTCGCCACAATCGCGAAGTCGATCGGCTTACCCATGCCGAGGCCATTCGTGACGATCGCGTAAATCACATACGCCATCAGCAATCCCACCAGAATCAACAATCGCTGCAGCATGCCACGCGCAAACACCGCAACCGCGCCAACGCACAGCACCGTCACCAACGCCATCCACGAATCGAAGTTGCTGCCGCTCACGCCATGCACCGCGATCGGCGCAAGATTCAGCCCGATCACGCAGACGATCGCTCCAGTCACGACCGGCGGCATCAATGTCTCAATCCACTTCGTGCCGATCGCCGACACGATCAAACCAATGACCGCGTACACCGCGCCGCACGCAATGATCCCGCCCAACGCGACCGGAATGTTCAGGTTCGGACCGTGCCCGCCATACCCCGTCACGGCGATCACCAGGCCGATGAACGCGAAGCTCGAACCGAGGTAGCTCGGTACGCGCCCACCCACCAGCACGAAGAACAGCAACGTGCCGATCCCCGACATGAAGATGCACAGATTCGGATCGAAGCCCATCAGCAACGGCGCAAGCACGGTCGAACCGAACATCGCGACAACGTGCTGAATGCCCATCGCCAACATCTGCGGCCACGCGAGCCGCTCGTCAGTGCCGACAATGCGGCCCTCGGCCGCGTTCGGCTGGACACGCCAGCGTGGGAAGTAAGAATCGGCCATGGCGGGGGTTCTCCTCTATCGGCGTTATGGTGGACGGCGCCGGGATATGCGCCGTCGGTGAATTACGCGCGAGTGTACGGAGAGCGACCAGGCCTGGCAAGGGCGGCAAAATAGGCCGCTCCGGCGCGCGCACGGGCATGACGAACGCCGCCATCGCGGGTGACGGACACGGCATGAAGACCGCGCCTCAGAAAATCGTCACGTGAATCAGCCGTGCCGCGCGTCCAGCGAGAACACCGTGACCGCCGCCTGCAACTGCCTCGCCTGATCCGCCATCGACGCCGCCGCGGCCGCCGCCTGTTCGACCAGCGCGGCGTTCTGCTGGGTCACGTCGTCCATCTGCGCGACGGCGCGATTCACTTCTTCGATGCCGGTACTCTGCTCCTGCGACGCCGATGAAATCTCGCCCATGATGTCAGTCACGCGCTGCACCGCATGCGTGACTTCGGCCATCGTTCGACCGGCCCGCTCGGCCAGTTCGGCGCCGCTGCCCACGCGCGCCGTCGAGCTTTCGATCAGTTCCTTGATCTCCTTGGCCGACACCGCGCTGCGTTGCGCCAATGACCGCACTTCGCCCGCCACCACCGCAAAACCACGGCCCTGTTCGCCGGCGCGCGCCGCTTCGACCGCCGCGTTCAGCGCGAGAATATTGGTCTGGAACGCGATGCCTTCGATCACCGCAATGATGTCGGTCATGCGCTTCGAACCCGCCGCCAGTTCGCGCATCGTTTCGACCACGTCGCCGACCAGGCTGCTGCCACGCGCCGCCACTTCCGAAGCGCCATGCGCGACGCCCCCCGCCTGCTGCGCGTTCTCGGCATTCATCTTCACCGTCGACGTCAGTTCCTGCATGCTCGACGCGGTTTCCTGCAAGGCGGCCGCCTGCTCTTCGGTGCGTTGCGACAGGTCGGTGTTGCCCTGCGCGATCTCGCCCGAGGCCATCAGGATCGACTCGCTCGATTCGCTGATACCCGAGACGATGCCCGCCAGCCGCTCGCGCATGTTGCGCAGCGCAAACAGCATGCTGTCGGTGTCGCCCGCACGCGTGTCGACGCGCACGCTCAGGTCGCCATCGGCGATGCGATTGGCGATGTGCATCGCGTAATGGGGTTCGCCGCCGAGTTGACGCGCGAGTCGCCGCGCGATCACCATCGCGAGCACGGCGCCTGCCGCGATCGCGCTCAGCACCAGCGCGAGCATCACGATGCGCATGTGCCGATAGTCCGCACTCGCCTCCTGTTGAGCGTCGGTGGCTTGCTGACGGCGGTAGTCGATCAGCGTTGTAATGCGATCGCGCAGCGCCTCGCTCGACGCAATCGCGCGACGCACGAGTTCGTTGCCGTCGACGCCGGCCGGAATCGGTTCAAGCCCGATCTGCTGATGCACGATGCCTTCCCAGACGGCCGACTTGCGCAACACGTCGTCGAACATTTCCTGGCCCTTGCTGGTCGCGATCGTAGGGCGATACTGGTCGTAGGCCGCATGCATCTCCTTGAGCGAGGCGACGATACCGTCCTTTAACTTTTGACGACCGGCGTCGTCGGCTGCATAGCCGAGATTCGCGGCGGCAAGATCGGAATCGATCTTGTGGCGGTTCGCCTCTTCCATCCAGTAGAGGCCATTCATATGCTGGTCGCAGATGGCGTTGGTAATGTCATGCATCGACGACAGCGTCTTCAGCGAAGTCCCGCCGATCACAAGACAAAACCCGATCACCACGGCAAACGCCAACAGCAGTTTCCTGAATACGGTCATGCGGTCGAACCACTTCATCTCACCATCCTTCATAAGCCCTTGGGGGACATTCGTGCCTTCGTGCCACCGCGAAACATTTCGCGTTTTTCCGGATACGTGGCGACGCTGTCACCTCTTTTTACGGCGTCCATGACAGAGACTTGACACGATAAATGGCGGGAATAACCGGGACAGGATGATGTAAGGAAAGGTCGATGCGCGGGGCCGGATCGCTACGCCATGCGCGTCGCGCAGCAAGCCCGCGATTGGGATTTGTCTGATATATGGGAGGCGGTTCAACCCGTAGACTTTCTTTGCTGCGTTCGCCCCCATGAGCGCACGCGATGTTGTTGTAACTCTCCGACTTTCCGCTCACGCTCCCCGGCGTGAGCGGCTTTTTTTTGTCCGCATTTCGTCTGCTGGTGTCGTTAGCCATGCGCCCATCAGTGCGCGTTCGAATCTACGGATGCCTGACGAATGCATCAGCGGCAAGACAGAGCGTGTGGTCACGCACATCCTCTGGCCACGCGGCGACGATATCGTCAAAACGCACCTGATCGTCGGCATAGAGCGCGCGCGTGGCATCTTCGTAAGCAGGCAGATTGCCGGCGAGCGCGGTCATGAAGCGATACACCGATTCTTGCGCCGCACGTTTGCGGTCCTTGTCCTCGCCCGCCAGCCGCGCCGCTTCAACCAGTTTGCGCAGCGCGACCGAAGCGCCCCCCGATTGCCCATTGAGCCAGTCCCAATGACGCGGCAGCAGCGTGACCTCCCTCGCCACCACACCAAGCTTGGGCCGGCCGCGGCCACGCGGCGTGTCATCTTCTCCAGCCTCCGCAGCCGGCGCAGGCGGCCCGATAGGCGCCTGACTTGCCAGCCGGGCAAGAATCTCGTCAGGCGTGCCACGCAAATCAAACTCGACCGGACGACTCGTGACCGTGTCAAAAATCAGCACAGGCGCCCGTTCGCCACGCGCCAGCACCTCTCGCACGGCAAGCGCCACCTCGGGCGGTGTGCCCGAGGCGATACGCCGGTGCCCCTCGAAGGCGATGCAGGTAGCAGGATGGGGGGTCATGACAAACTCCAGGAAAATGAATTTGTCGAATTATACCCGGGTATAAATTAAACGCAATAATTTACCCGGGTAAAATTTATCGAGTCGCGCGTGCGCTACGGAATGCGTTATCCGCCCGGGGGTGCCGCCGCCCGCATTGGACGCGCTACACCGACCGGCATGCCGATGAAATGTCGCGGCCTCATCGTGCCGGCGACATCACGTCGCTGCGCCGATCCGCCCGCGCCGGAACCGGATAGCACAGCACGCGGTTGCGGCCAGCGTCCTTGGCCTCGTAGAGGGCTTCGTCCGCGGCGTTGACGAGCGCGCGGCTCGTCGTGAATACCTCACTGCTGGTACACGCAATGCCGACGCTGATGGTCAGCACATGGTGCGAACTCGCGACATGGCGAAGCTCGAGCGCCTGAACCGCGGCGCGGATTTTCTCGGCGATACGCGCCGCTGCGGCTTCGTCCGTATCCGGCAGCAGCACGGCGAACTCTTCACCGCCGTAGCGCGCCGCAGTGTCGCCCGGGCGCCGCACGTTCTGCCCGATGCAGCGCGCTACGGCAATAAGCGCGTCATCGCCGGCCGAGTGGCCGTATAGATCGTTGAAGCCCTTGAAACTGTCGACATCGATCAGCAGCATGGACAACGGCCTGCCATTGCGTTGCGCGCGCCGCCACTCCTCGTCCGCGTGTTCCTCGAAACAGCGGCGATTATTCAGACCGGTCAGCCCATCGGTACGCGCCAGTTCGCGCAACTCTTCTTCGGCCGCGCGCCGCCGCCGCAGTTGTTGCGAGAACAGGATGGCGAGCGCGATGATCGCCACGTCGAGCGCCGCAATGAGCGTACCGATGATCCACGCGCGCCGCCGCCACTCCACGTAGATGTCGTGGGTGGAGAGCGCCACGTCGAGGATCAGCGGGTACATATCGATATGGCGGAACGCGTACCAGCGCTCGACACCGTCGATTGCCGCCGTGCCGAAGAAATCGCCGCTCGGCTCCTTGAGGAAGCGCGAATAGTTCGCGGTGCCGACCAGGCTCCGGCCGATAATATTGGGATCATAGGGGCGCCGCATCAGCATCGTACCGTCGTTCAACATCAGCGCCATCGAGCCACTCGGCCCAAGATTCATCCCGGCGAACAGGCGCCTGAAATACGTGAGTCGCATCGTGCCGACCACTACGCCGCCAAAGCTGCCGTCCGGCCGCGTGATGCGGCGGCTCAGCGCGATGCTCACGTCCTTGCCGGTCACCTTGGGCATGAACGGATGACTGACATACAACCCGACATTGGGCGAATCGCGCTGAACCTTGAAATAGTCGCGCTCGGCAAGATTGATTGGGCGCGGAGGCGTGGATTGCGAATCGAAGATGATGTTGCCAGCGGGGTCGAGGACGAGAAGCGAACCGAGGTCTTTTGCGCTGGCAGCGCCGTCGAACAGCACCATCTGGCGGATCTTCGGCGGCAATTCCAGCACGCCTGGCTGTTTCAGGCCGTCGATGACGGCCCGCAGCGACAGGTCGTAGATCTCGAGATTGCGCGATACGTCGCGTTCGACCAGCAGCGACACATTGAAGACGGAATCCTGCGCGCGGCGCAGTGCGTCATCGCGCATCTGCGCCAATACCCACACCGCAATCGCAAGAATCGCGCTGGCCAGCACGATGCTGATTGCAATCACGATGTTGGGTCGGCGCGTCACCATGAGCTTTTCGTTCGAGCCTGCGCTAGCCTGAGCGCGTGAGAAATAGGCCGTGCCAGGCGGGCGCGTCCTCTGAAAACAGTAGCCTACCAGAGGCTGACACGCATCAAATGAGGGAAAAGGGAGGTTTTTGGCAGGCTGGGCAAGGTCTTCTGACGAGAACGGCCCCGACAAGCCGCCGGAGTTAGCGCGGTTACGGCGCCCCGCGCTCACCCCGCCCGCAAATCGAGCTCCGGCTGGGATGCCGCGCGGCTGAGCGCACGGATGTCGGCCACCTCGAGCACCGCTTTGGGCGCGCCGCGACGCGCGACCTCCAGCATCGCCTGACCGATGTCTACGGTACTCAAAATATGGTTGGGGAAAAGCGCGCGCAGGATCGGCAGGACAAACCCGGCTGCTGCGTAGAACAAGCGGTACGAGCGGGTCTTCGAACGGGCGCCGTTCAGCGGTTCGATCACGCCGGGGCGAAACAGGTAGACCGCTTTGAACGGCAACCGCTGCAACGCGTTCTCGGTTCTTCCCTTGACCCGCGCCCACATGCTGCGGCCGCGTTCCGTGCTGTCGGTGCCCGCACCGGACACATAGACAAAGGTCATCTGCGGATTGAGGCGGGCCAGTGTCTGCGCGGCGGCCAGCGTCAGGTCATACGTGAGCCGCGCATAGTCGGCCTCCTGCATGCCCGCGGACGACACACCCAAACAGAAAAAGCACGCGTCGAAGCCCGTCAATGCCCCCTCAATTGCCCGGTAGTCCATCAGGTCCGGCTGAATCAGCTCGACGAGGCGCGGGTCGAGCTGGCCGGTGCCGGTGCGGCCAACCGTCTGCACCACCTCGACGTCCTGTGCACGCAGGCATTCGCGCAAGACGCCCTGCCCGACCATGCCGGTCGCGCCGAATATCAGAACCTTCATGATGCGTGCTCCATGATCGCGCTCGGCCAGCGCATGTTGAAACGTCCTTCCCAGACATCCCGCAAGCGCGCGGCGACTGCTTTGTCCTGCGCACTGCGGGAGAATTGAGCGTCACCCGGCGAGCGCCCGATCTGACGCGTAATGCCTGCCGTGGTCCAGTTTGCCATGTCGGTCGTCCTCAGGTGACCTTGATCTGAGCTGCCCGCTCAGTGTTCAGGCTTTCGCCGATGCAGCGGGAAACGGCGGCAACGGCGACGGCGCGGAAAAATCGGTCGCGGCGCTGATCGCTCGCCACGCTTCGCCGCTAGCGGCGCGCGCCTTGTCAGCCTCGCCGGCGTAATGCAAGGCATCGCTACCGAGCAGGAGATGCGCCGGCAATGCATCGTGATACGCGAGCTTCAGTACGACTTGCGCGACCTTCGCGGGATCGCCGGTTTCATGACCAATGTGATGGGACAGCATCTCCACCACCGCGCCGATCGACGGCACATAGTCGGGCAGCAAGGTCGGCATCGCAGCGCTCGCCCCCGTGCCCCAGTCTGTTTTCATACCGCCGGGTTCGAGAGCCGTCACGTGGACACCGAACGGCGCAAGCTCCTGACTGATGACCTCGGTGAACCCGCCAACCGCCCATTTTGCAGCCTGGTACGCACTCAATCCGGCAACGCCTACCCGGCCGCCCACCGACGAAATCTGGATGATGTGGCCGGCTCGCTGTTCCCGCATCACCGGCAAAGCCGCGCGCGTGACGTTCACCACACCATAGAAGTTCGTATCGATCTGCGCGCGGAAATCGTCCTCGGTGGTTTGCTCGAACGGCGACAGGTGGCCGAAGCCCGCATTATTCACCACCACGTCGAGCCGGCCGAATGCGTCGACGGCGGCTTGCACCGCGTGGCGGGCCGCCGCCGGATCCGTCACGTCTAGCGCAACGGCTCGAACCTGTTCGCCATAGCGCGTCAACAACTCCGCCAACTGATGCGGATCGCGCGCTGTCGCCACGACGCGCTCACCCGCGCGCAACGCTGCTTCGACAATTTCACGCCCAAGCCCGCGGGCGCTTCCCGTAACCAACCAGACCTTCGACATCATATGCTCCTTGAATTTAAATGAGCAAGCAATCACTCATTAATCGGACAAAAAAACAGAAAAATTTAGTCCTGTGCAATCGCGTGCCAGAACGCTTCAAAGCCGGCCTTGCGATAACGGTCGGCATTGGCCGGTTCGCGAGCGATGAAATCCATGGTGGTTTCGGCCAACGCCCCCATGATCGCCGACAGGAAAGCCGGCGGATGATCACGCAAGGCGCCGCTCGCCACGCTTGCCTGAATCATTGCATTGATGTCCGCGAAGGACTCCATTCCCGTTGCACGCGTGCAATCGCTCAACCGCTCCGACACAGTCAGTTGCGCCATGGCGCGGCGCTTTTGCGGCTGGGCCACGCCCCAGTCGACAAACTTGTTCCACACATGCTGCATGCGATCGTGCACGCTGGCTTGCTTCGGGTAAGTCGTCATCATCACGTCGCGCAGGTCCGCCTTGATGTCCAGGTAGAGCTCGTTCAGCAACTCATCCTTGTTGTCGAAGTAGGTGAACAGCGTGCCTTCCGCCACGCCCGCGAGTTTCGCAATGCGCGCAGTGGGCGCGCCCAGGCCCTGCTCGGCAACGATCTCAGTCGCGGCGGCAAGGATGGCGTTGCGTTTGTCTTCGCTTTTCGGACGGGCCATACGGGTTGTTCTGGCTACAAACAATTAATGAGTGATTGCTCAATCATATCCAGGACAGCTCGGCGGCTCAAGTTATTTTTGTTGCTCGCTTCTGACCAGACCTCCATTGCTTTAATGGGGTACGTCTGAAATGAAATGTTAATGAAAGATTAATGTTTTCATCACATGCCTAAATACGCTTAAAAACCATGCAAGAAGACCCGTTCTTCGTGCATCGCATGCAAATTTAGTAGAGAAATACCCGCAATTACTTCAGCCCGCGAGAATCCGATCCGATAACCGGTAAATGGGATACCCATTTGTTGCCCGACATTCGACGCGCTTTCGTGAGGCGTCTTATGGCAGGCACAAAGGAGAAACCGCGCGGGGCTGCCGGCATGAACGGCAGTCAGATAGACGCTCCCATGTCCGGACCTGAGAGTCCATTACGAACACTTCACGTTTCGTTATTGGAGAAAAAACGTGTCATTAAAAAACCTCACCATTAAGACCAAACTCATTGGCGGCTTCGGCATGCTGTCGCTGATTGTCGTCGCGGTTTCCGGCCTTTCTCTGAAAGCGCTAAGCGATTCGACCGATGGATTCACCAACTTTGTACGTGGCATCAACGCACGCGCCGACATGGTCGTGCAGGTTCGAACCGCCGTCGACCGCAGGGCGATCGCGGCACGCAACCTTGTACTTGTCACCACCCCTCAGGACCTCGAAATAGAAAAAGCCGATGTGACCCGCGCGCACGAAGACGTGGCAGCCGACCTGAAAAAGCTCAACGACATGACCGCGAGCGCGGTCGATACGTCGGATAAAGCACGCAGCCTGGTCGCGGAGATCAACCGGGTCGAAGCGGATTATGGGCCGGTAGCCCTCAACATCGTCAATCTCGCGCTCGCCAACAAGAAAGACGAAGCGATCGCGGAGATGGACGTTC
The DNA here is from genome assembly GCF_059567945.1 of Paraburkholderia sp. BGA-UO-ETr-F12. Taxonomy (NCBI): domain Bacteria; kingdom Pseudomonadati; phylum Pseudomonadota; class Betaproteobacteria; order Burkholderiales; family Burkholderiaceae; genus Paraburkholderia; species Paraburkholderia sp. BGA-UO-ETr-F12. The sequence continues at coordinate 9,646 of NZ_JCAQOZ010000050.1, forward strand.
ATTGCCGCCCGCTGCTCGCCAAGCTGATTCGCGCGACCGATGCGTATGCCGACTACACACGTTCACGCCAGGAACAACTGGTCAACGAATACACGGCTCACTACGAAAGCCAGCGCAACGTGCTGATCGCGATCTGCCTCATCGCGCTGGGGCTCGCCGTCGGCTCGTGCGTGATGATTACACGCGCCGTGACTGGACCGCTGCGTTTTGCGATCGATGTCGCGCGCACCGTATCGGAAGGCGATCTGCGCACGCAGATCACCGTCGACGGCCGCGACGAAACCAGCAAGCTGCTGAGCGCCCTGCGCGAGATGAACGAACGGCTGACGGCGATCGTCGGACGCGTGCGTGACAGCAGCACCAGCATCGCCGGCGCGGCGCGCCAGATTGCGGCGGGCAATATGGATCTGAGTCAGCGTACCGAGCAGCAGGCCGCGTCGTTGCAGGAAACCGCTTCGAGCATGGAGGAACTCACCTCCACCGTTAAGCAGAATGCCGACAACGCGCAGCAAGGCAGCATGCTGGCGGCGAATGCGTCTTCGGTGGCGCAAAAGGGTAGCGAGGTGGTCGGTCAGGTGGTCAGCACGATGCACGAGATCAGCGACAGCTCGACCAAGATCGCCGACATCACAGGCATCATCGAAGGCATTGCTTTCCAGACCAACATCCTCGCGCTGAACGCGGCCGTCGAAGCCGCGCGGGCGGGCGAACAAGGGCGCGGCTTCGCGGTGGTCGCAAGCGAAGTCCGAAGCCTGGCGCAACGCTCATCGAGCGCGGCAAAGGAGATCAAGGATCTGATCGCTACATCGGTGGACCGGATCCGCGATGGCTCCGCGCTTGCCGGCGAAGCAGGCAAGACGATGGCCGAAGTGACTCAGGCGGTCACGCGCGTGACCGACATCATGTCGGAGATTGCGGCGGCATCCGTTGAACAGAGCCGTGGGATCGAACAGGTCAATCTCGCGATTACCCAGATGGACAACGTCACGCAGCAGAATGCAGCGCTGGTGGAAGAGGCCGCGGCGGCTTCGCGCTCGATGGAAGACCAGGGGCAGCAATTGAATGAAGCCGTGGCGTTTTTTCAGGTGAAGGACGCGCCGCACGTGACAGCGGCTGCAGCGGCTGCGCCGGTTCGGCGGGAAGCGCCGCGGCGCGAGGTTGCGGCTGCCCCCAAGCGCGTTGTGCGGGCTGCGTCAGTTGCACCGATTGCCCCGGTTGCCGCGCTTGCTGCTGTGGGTGCGGATGACGGGTGGGATAAGTTCTGATTCGTGAAAGTGCTGCGCTTCCCGCATGACAGGCACGCGGGAAGCGCAGTTCATCATGACGTGGCGCGTCGTCTTCGCGCCGGCCGGTCAAGCGCTTTTTTCTGCAGCGACAGGAAACGGCAGCGACTGAATCCGCCTGCCGGTGGCGGCGAAGATCGCGTTCGCCACCGCCGGCCCGACCGGAGCGACACCCGGCTCGCCGACACCCGTCGGTGCTTCGCCCGATTGCACGATATGCACCTCGACCTTCGGCATCTCGGCGAACCGCAGCACCTGATAGCCGTCGAAGTTGTTCTGCTCGACCTTGCCGTCCTTCAGCGTAATCGCGCTGTGTAACGCCGCGCCTAAGCCGAAGCCGATGCCGCCTTCCATCTGTGCCGCGATAACGTCCGGATTGATCGGCGTGCCGCAATCTACCGCACAGACGACGCGCTCCACCTTCACATTACCGTCCTTGTCGACGGAAACTTCCGCGACTTGCGCGACGAACGTCTTGAACGCTTCGGCCACCGCGATGCCGCGCCCGCGACCTTTCGGCAACGGTTTGGCCGGGTCCCAGCCCGCTTTCTGCGCGGCGAGTTCGAGCACGCCCCGCATGCGCGGTTCGTGCGCGAGCAGGTCGCGGCGGAAGGCGAACGGGTCCTTGCCTGCGGCGTGCGCGGCTTCGTCGATAAACGCCTCGACCGCGAATGCCGTGTGCGAACTGCCGACTACCCGCCACCACAACACGGGCACGCCGGTTTGCGTGGTTGTCAGTTCGACCGAGAGGTTCGGAATCGCATAGGCAACGTTAGCGGCCCCTTCGACAGACGTCGAGTCGATCCCGTTCTTGACCATCACGCTGGCGAACGGCGTGCCGGCGAGGATCGACTGACCGACAATCCGATGCCGCCAGCCGACCAGCTTGCCGTCGGCGGTGAGGCCCGCGTCGAGCTTGTGGAAGTACATCGGCCGATAGAGACCGCCGTGGATGTCATCCTCACGGGTCCATTGCAGTTTGACCGGCGTGCCGTTCGCACCCAGCGCCTTCGCGATCGACACGGCCTCGACGATATAGTCCGAGCGCGTGTTCGCGCGCCGCCCGAAGCTGCCGCCCGCATACAGCGTGTGAATCTTCACCTGCTGCGGATCGAGTCCGGCCGTGCGCGCGGCGTTGCCCTGGTCGACGGTCTGAAACTGGTCGCCGGCCCAGATCTCGCAGCTGTCCGCGGTGAGCTTGACGACCGCGTCGAGCGGCTCCATCGGTGCGTGAGCGAGGTACGGAAACGTATACGTGGCCGAGATTTTCTTCGCCGCGCCCGCGATTGCCTGGGTTGCATCGCCGTCCTTGCGGGCGGAGGCACCGGGCTGCTCGGCGAGTTGCCGGTATTCGGCCATGATCGCGTCCGAGCTGCGCTTTTCGGCCGCCGAATCGTCCCATTCGATCTTCAGCGCGTCGCGGCCCTGCTTCGCCGCCCAGAAGCCCTTGGCGACCACCGCGACGCCACCCGGCACCTGCACGACCGAGACGACGCCGGGCACCGCTTTCGCGGCTGACGCATCGAATGACTTGACCGTCGCACCGAAGAGCGGCGGACGCTGCAGCAGCGCGACCAGCATGCCGGGGAACGTTACGTCGAGCGTGAACTGCGCGGTGCCGTCGGTTTTCGCTGGCACATCGACGCGCGGCACCTGCTGGCCAATCAAACGAAAATCTTTCGGCGACTTGAGCGCGACCGTCTCCGGTACCGGCAAGCGGGCCGCGGCCGACGCAAGCGAGCCATAGGTCGCGCTCCGGTTGGTGGCCGCGTGATGAATGCTGCCGTCGCGCGTCGTCAGCTCGGACGCGGGCACCTGCCACTGCGCGGCGGCTGCGGAGACCAGCATCGCGCGCGCTTTCGCGCCGGCTTCGCGCAATTGCATCCACGAGTTGGCCATCGCCGAGCTGCCGCCCGTACCCTGGATCGTGCCGAACGCCAGATTCGCATAGCGCTTCGCGTCGGCGGGCGCGCTTTCGACACGCACGTCCTGCCAGTTCGCATCCAGCTCTTCCGCGACGATCGTCGCGATGCCGGTGTACGCGCCCTGGCCCATCTCGACGTGCTTCGCGATGACCGTGACGCTGTTGTCCGGCGCGACGCGCAGGAACGCATTGGGCGCGAACGTCGCGTCGGGCATGGAGGCGGCGAGCGCGCGGCGGCCCGTGCCCGCCCATTCGAAGCCGATGGTAAGACCGACTGCCGCGACGGCGCCGGCTGCTTTCAGGAAGGTCCGGCGCGACGGGCGTACCGCATCCTTGAGATCGAGATCGGTCGTCATGGTCAGGCCTTCAGGGTGGCAGCGGCTTCGTGGATGGCCGCGCGGATGCGGGTATAGGTCGCACAGCGGCAGATGTTGCCGTTCATCGCAGCGTCGATGTCGGCGTCGGTGGGCGTGGCATTATGTTCGAGCAAGGCTGTCGCGGACATGATCTGCCCGGACTGACAGTATCCGCACTGCGGTACCTGCAGCTTGACCCATGCGGCCTGGATCGCTTTGGCGGGCCGGCTTTCAATGCCTTCGATGGTCGTGATGCGCTTGCCGGCAATCGCCGCGATCGGCAGCACGCACGAACGGGTGGCCTCGCCTTCCAGATGAACCGTGCAGGCGCCGCATTGCGCCATGCCGCAGCCGAACTTGGTGCCGTGCAGGCCCGCGTCCTCGCGGATTGCCCAAAGGAGCGGCGTGGTGGGATCGGCATCGACCGTAACGTTCTTGCCGTTGAGGACAAACGATGTAGACATGGAACCTCTCCGTGGGGAAAGCCCGGACTTGGCGCCGGGTGTACGCGGCAGTGTGTACCGGGTGCCGGCTGTTGTGCTTACACAATCCTGCAAATTTATTGAACAATGCTGCAAATCCAACAGGCAAGCCGCGCCTGCCCGGCAGCGGTTGGGTATGCTCGATTCCGTCCACGGATTTCCATGCGCATGAAACAGCACTCCTCCCGGCTCGATCCTTCGGCGGCGCGTGAAGCGGCGCGCTGCGAACTCGCCGCGCTCATCAGCCGCTTCGCGCCCACCGACGGCACCCACCAGACGGCGATCCCGTCGCTGACGTTCTATCGCTACTCACAGCCCGTGGATCTCGGCTGCGGCGTGACGAACTCCGCATTCGTGTTCGCGGCGCAGGGCGCCAAGCGGGTCATGGTCGCGGGGCAGGCGTACGTCTACGATCATCTGCATTGCCTCGTGACGTCGGTCGATCTGCCGGTGATGTCGCAGGTGACCCGGGCGTCGCCCGACGCGCCTTATCTGTGTGTGAAATTCGCACTCGATCCACAGCGCATCGTCGAGCTGGCGACGCAGTTACGCCTACCCGAACCGGATGCCGCATCCGCAGGCGAAGGCATCGCCGTGGGGTCGTTGTCGGCACCGGTTTTCGATGCGGCACTGCGGTTAGTACGATTGCTCGATACTCCGGGTGACATTCCCGTACTCGCACCACTCATCGAAAAGGAATTGCTCTACCGGCTGATGACGAGCGAGCAGGGAAAACGGCTGCGGCACGTCGCGGTGAACGGGAGCCAGACCTACCGCATCGCGCGGGCGATCGAGTGGATCCAGACGCACTACACCGAGCTTTTGCGAATGGAGACGCTGGCACAGGCGGTGAACATGAGCGTGTCGTCGCTCCATCATCACTTCAAGAACGTCACGACGCTGACTCCGCTGCAGTATCAGAAGCAGTTGCGGCTACACGAAGCCCGCAGATTGCTGCTCCGGCAGACTGGCGATGTCGGGTCGGTGGCGATCCGGGTCGGGTATGACAGCCCCTCGCAGTTCAGTCGCGAATATAGCCGGCACTTCGGCGCGCCGCCGCTACGCGACATTGCGCAATTGAGGCGTTTGGATGGGGTGGAGTTTCGGGAGTAGAGGTGGAAATAAAAACCCCGCGAGCCTTTCGGCTGCGGGGTTTCTGGACTTTCCTGGACAAGCTTGGATGTGATCTTTGGTGGAGAGGAGGAGGATCGAACTCCCGACCTTCGCATTGCGAACGCGACGCTCTCCCAGCTGAGCTCCCCCCCCAACGTCCAAACAATTCTAGCACAGGCATTTTGCGTTTTGCCAAGCCCCCGCAGGGGTAAAACCCGGCGGCAAAACGCGTGGCAAAACATCACCTGGGCGGCGCGCCAGCCAGCACCCAATCCACTACTGCACGGATATCCGCATCGCTCATCGATTGATGCGCTGGCATCGGAATCATGCCCCACACGCCGGAGCCGCCATCCCTCACCTTGCGCGCCAATTTCGCCGGCGCTTGCGCATCGCCCTTGTACTTTGCAGCGATCTGCTGGAACGACGGCCCGACCAGTTTGCGGTCCACCGCGTGACATCCCATACAGGCGTTCGAGTTAGCAACGATCTGACCGCGCGGCGCATCGGCCGCATGCGCCGAAGACGCAAACGCACCACCCAACGCGCTAACCGTCAATACTGCGGCAATGAAAGTGGCGCCCCGCTTCATGGCGTGGTCGCCGCCGGATTACCCGGATGCACTGAGTTCGAGTTGCTGACCGGTGCCGGCGCCTGCTGCTCGAGCGGACGCGAACTCACCGAAGAGTCAGGAATCGCACCGACGGTCGGCGCATTCGCGTCCGGCTGCGCGGCGACTGCCGGCGTGCTGGCCGCAGCGGCCGCCGCAGCCGCTTCCTGCGGCTGGATGTACTGGAACACCTTCACAACCTGGACCACGCCTGGCACGCGGCTCGCAACGTCGGCGCCGCGATTGCCTTCGTCCATGGTGACGAGGCCCATCAGATACACCGAGCCGCGCTCGGCCACGACCTTGAAGTTGTTCGCCGAAATGTTCTTCTCGGCGATCAGTGCAGTCTTGACGCGCGTTTCCAGGTACGTGTCATTGGTACGCGACGAGAACGAGCTGGCCGGCATGATCGCCAGTTCGTTGACGATCGTGTTGACGTTATTCAAGCCACGCACGATGGTCTCCGCCCGCTGCTTCGACACATCCCCGGCCACCTCGCCCGTCAGCAGCACACGGCGATTGAACACCGTCACGTTGACGTGCGCGTTGTCGGGCAGGTTCTGGCTGATCTGCGACAGCGCCTTTACCTGCAATTCACGATCCTCGGTCTGCGCGCCGAGCGTGCGCCGGTCGGTCGCCACCAGCGCGCCGCCGCCCGCCGCGCCGGCGACGGCCAGAAAGCAACCCTGCAACGTCGCGGACAATCCCGCCGCGAACCCAACCACCAGCACGGTTCTCACCAGTGTCTTCTTGACGCGGAATACGCTCATCAACTAGCTCTCCTTCGGAATCAATCTCAGTCTTCGCCCAGCAACATGGCATCGATGCCGTCGCACAGACAATGGATGGTCAGCAAATGCACTTCCTGAATACGCGCGGTGCGATCGGACGGCACACAAATATGGATATCGGTATCGCTCAGCACTTCCTGCATGCGGCCGCCGCCCTTGCCGGTCAGCGCCACCACGATCATTTCACGCTCGTGCGCGGCCTCGATCGCGGCCAGCACATTGGCGGAATTACCGGACGTGGTGATCGCCAGCAGCACATCGCCAGGCTGGCCAAGCGCCCACACCTGCTTCGAAAAAATCTGCTCGAATGAATAGTCGTTAGCGATGGCGGTGAGCACCGACGTATCCGTACTCAGCGCGATCGCGGGCAAGCCTGGGCGCTCGCGCTCGAAGCGGCCGATCAGTTCGGCGGCGAATTGTTGCGCGCTGGCCGCCGAGCCGCCGTTGCCGCACGCAAGAATGCGGCTACCGTTGGCCAACGCGGCGAACAGCGTGTCGATCGCGGCGGCAATCGGCATCGACAGGGTTTCGAGGGCTTCGAGTTTGACTGCCGCGCTGTCGCGGAAGTGTTGTTGAATGCGTTCGACTGACATCGAGTCTCTGTTTTCTACCGCGAATGGACCGCAATGCGCGGTCGTGTTGTGAAGTCGTGCTGTGAAGTCATCTTGCGAGCCGTACCGGCCAGGCCCGTACGCGAGCGCAAGTTTATCGCACTCACGCGCGTTCTCCGCGCACTGCGTCAGACTTCGTCCGCGCGAAAAGCATCGCGCAGCCATACGAGCCGGCCGGCTTCGAACGCAATCACGTCGAAACGGCAGGCAGGCTCGTCGTGCGAATGCCTGCAGCGGGTAGCCAGATAATGCCGCGCAGCACGCACGATACGCTGCTTCTTCTGCCACCCGATGCTCGCGGCCGCACCGCCGTAATGCCGCTGCGCACGCGCGCGAACTTCAACGAACACCAGCGCACCGTCACGGTCGCGCATCACCAAGTCGATCTCACCGCCCCGGCACAGCACATTGCGCGCGACGAAGCGCAAACGCTGCCGTTGCAAAAACTCCATCGCGCGCGCCTCGAAAGCCGCGCCGACGAGTTTGGACCCGGCTGGTCTCGAAAAGTTGTGCGGCCGGATTGGGTGGCACAATGTCGGCCTCGTTCCGTCTGTCTGCGTTTTCTGCCTCATGACTCCTCTCTCCGAACTCGCGCAAGGGCAGCAGTACCCTGCCGCCGCGCTTTATGTGGTGGCCACGCCGATTGGCAACATCGCCGACGTGACGCTGCGTGCGTTGCATGTGCTCGGACTGGTGGATCGCATCGCCGCCGAAGACACCCGCAACACGGGCCAGTTACTCGCGCGCTACGGCATCTCGAAACCGCTCGTCGCGGTTCATCAGCACAACGAGCGGGCCGCGGCGCTACGCCTGATCGAACATCTGCAAGCGGGCGAACGGGTGGCGTATGTATCCGATGCGGGCACGCCGGGCATCTCGGACCCCGGCGCGAAACTCGTCGACGCGGTGCGCGAAGCCGGTTTCCCGGTGATTCCGCTGCCTGGCGCAAGCGCGCTCGCCACCGCCTTGAGCGCGGCCGGCGACTGGGTCGCAACGTTCTCGTTCCTCGGCTTCCTGCCGCCGAAGGCCAAAGCCCGCGCCGCCGCGCTGCAACCGCTCGCAAAGCATCCTCATGCCATGGTGTTCTACGAGGCGCCGCATCGGATCGTCGAAACGGTGCAGGCATTGGCCGACGCATTCGGCGGCGAACGCAAGCTGCTGATCGCACGCGAATTGACGAAGTTACATGAAGCGCTGCACCGCGGCACCCTGGCCGAAGGGCCAGCGTGGCTCGCCGCCGATCCGAACCGGCAACGCGGTGAGTTCGTTCTGGTGGTGGAAGGCGCACAGCCGGAAGCCGTCGGCGAACACGATCACGACGCGCTGCTGGGCATCCTGCTAGAAGAATTGACGGTGAGCAGCGCGGCAAAGGTCGCGGCGACCCTCACCGGCGCGTCGCGCAACGCGCTCTATACGCGCGCGTTGGCGCTGAAGAAAGACGAGGAATAAGGCGCGAGAAGGAATGTCCGCTGGCAAATCGGACTCGCGGCGCGAACCCTGATCGCCGGGATCCAAGGGCGGCATGCATTCACCTGCTGTTGACGAACAATAGAAAAGGGCCGCGCGATGCGGCCCTTCGTCTTTCGGCTGACACGACATGCGTTGCCGCCGTGCAGCCAGGCGTTACGAATGCGCTTGCGGCGCGCCCGCAGCCACTAAATTATTTCTCCGCGTTCGGACCGGAGTTCGACGCCAGCGTTTCATTCATCTCAGCGCGAGCTTCCTGTCGCGTCAATCCTTCGATCTTGACGCGCGCCGTACCGGCGTGGCGCATATCGAGCGCGTTTGCGGCGGCCATCGACAGGTCGATCACCCGGCCGCGCGCATACGGGCCACGGTCGTTGATACGAACGACGACCGAGCGCGAAGTGGCCGGATTGGTCACGCGAACATACGAGCCGAGCGGCAACGTACGATGCGCGGCCGTAAGCGCGTGCATGTCGTAGCGTTCGCCGTTGGCGGTGCGGCGGCCATGGAAGCCTCGGCCGTACCATGAGGCGCGCCCGGTTTGCTCAAAGTCCGAAATGTCCGAACCTTCGTCCGTTAGCGGCTTGGCATCGGCCAGCAACGGGCTTTTGGCGGCGGCATCGGAGGCCGGCGCGCTGCCAAAAGCTTGTGGGCCGAAGGAGCCTGCTTGCACTTTCTTCGTGCTCAGCGGAGCGCCGCTATCAGCCGTAGTGTTCGCGCCCGGAGGCGTAGCACAACCGGCCAGCACAAAAAAGGCAAAAATAGTCCCCAGACCACGGGATAACCGAGTTTTCATAAGACGTGCAATCAAATTGTCGAGCCGCATCACGCGAAAAGTTGAGCGTGTTGCCTGCGACTCCGGCGGCAATGGACGACAACGCGCCGCGCGGAAAAGCGCAGTACGTCAAAGCCCGGATGCGGCTCATACAGCCGCTACCGCACGGTTAATTTTCACGTCTGGCGCAACCTGTCCCCGGCAGCCTGACCAGACCCCACATGCCGCCATCGAACGTGGCAAACACGTTCTTGCGCGCGTAACTCAGCGCACAGGAACAGCGGCGTAGGCCCCACCCAGCGTCACGGCACTTAAGTCCGTTGCAGGCGCGCGGCGCCTGGCTGGGTAAGACGTGTGCATCGAAAGCATCGATACTTGACGGCTGCAAAAACTGCTGCAGCCCATACTTGAGTGGCAATCCGCGTGCCCATTTTTGATGGGGACGCATCGCCTTGTGGCATGCACAATTCCTTGTGCATGGACCGCATTATACCCAAAACAAATTTTTGGGATGACAAGCGACTGAAAACCTTGAAGAATTTTCACTCGTGCTGCAAAAATGGGCACCCGAAAGCCTGCTGTGACGGGGCTTCAGCGCCCTCGGCGAGTATCGACGAGACGCCGGTACAATCAACGTTTTTCCAGCGGCGCCGTCACCCATGAAAGTCACCTTGATCCCCGTCACGCCATTCCAGCAGAACAGCTCGCTGCTCGTTTGCGAGGCAACCGGACGCGCGGCCGTCGTCGATCCGGGCGGCGACCTGGATGTCATCCAGGGTGAGATCGCGCGTCAGAATGTGACAGTCGAAAAAGTGTTCCTCACGCACGGCCACATCGACCACTGCGCCGGCGCAAAGACGCTCGCCACGCATTACGGCGTGCCGATCGAAGGCCCACATCCCGACGAAAGCTTCTGGCTCGACAAGCTGCCGGATCAAAGCACGCGCTTCGGCTTTCCCGCTGCCGAGGCGTTCGAACCGGACCGCTGGCTGCAAGACGGCGAGACCGTGCAATTCGGCAACGAAATCCTCGAGGTCTATCACTGCCCCGGCCACACACCGGGCCACGTGGTGTTCTTCAGCCGCGCACATCGGCTCGCGCTGGTGGGCGACGTGCTGTTCGCCGGTTCGATCGGCCGTACGGATTTTCCGCGCGGCAATCACGCCGACCTGATCCGCGCGATCCGCGAAAAGCTCTGGCCGCTCGGCGACGACGTCACCTTCGTACCGGGCCACGGCCCCACCTCCACGTTCGGCGCCGAGCGCCGCACCAATCCGTACGTGGCCGACGGAGTCGTGGCATGAGCGGCGAAATCTATGTGAGCACGGATGTCGAAGCGGACGGCCCGATTCCCGGTCCGCATTCGATGCTTAGTTTCGCCTCCGCCGCGTACACGGAGGACAAGCAGCTGATCGCCACCTTCTCGGCGAATCTGGAGCTGCTCGAGGGCGCCACGCCGCATCCGGTGCAGGAAGCATGGTGGAAGACGCAGCCGGAAGCGTGGGAGGCCTGCCGCAAGGATTTGCAGGATCCGCAGGCCGCCCTCACAGCCTACGTCGAATGGGTCGAGGCGTTGCCGGGCAAACCGGTGTTCGTGGCGATGCCGGCGGGTTTCGACTTCACCTATATGTTCTGGTACATGATGCGCTTTGTCGGCCGCTGCCCGTTTTCGTGGTCGGCGCTCGACATCAAGACGCTGGCCTTCGCGCTGACCGGCCTGCCGTACCGCAAGAACATCAAGCCGCGCTTCCCGAAGCACTGGTTCGATGAACACCCGCATACGCATGTCGCGTTGGACGATGCGATCGAACAGGGCGCCCTGTTCTGCAACATGCTCAAGGATCTGCGCGCAATTCAGGCAGCCATGCCGGCGGCGAGTCAAGAAGGGGACGGCACAGGACAAAACCCCGCTGAGGAACCGGCAAATTAGGTAATCTCCCTCCTCGAAGCCGTTTTACATTGCGTTTCGTTTTCGAGACCTCTACCATGCGTTGATAGGGCGACGCCAACGGAGGCGCAGTTGACACTCGATACGTTCTCACAAAAAATCCTGCGCCTGCTGCAGCTCGACGCACGCCGGTCCGTGCAAGAGATTTCTGACCAGGTCGGCCTCTCGAGCACTCCATGTTGGCGCCGTATCAAGGACATGGAGCAATCTGGAGTGATCCAGCGCTACACGGCCTTGCTCGACCGCGAAAAGCTGGGTCTGCACGTCTGCGCGCTCGCCCATATCCATCTCACGCGCCATACCGAAGGCGGGGTCGAGCAGTTCGAACGGGAAATCGCCACCTGCCCGGAAGTCACCGAGTGCTACAGCACGACCGGCGAATCCGACTACATCCTCAAGATCGTCGCGCCGGACATTAAGGCCTACGACAGCTTTCTGCACGAACGCATCTTCAAGATTCCCGCCGTTGCTCAGGTGCGCACGAGCGTCGTGCTACGCGAAATCAAATTCGATACGCAACTGCCACTGTGAAGTGGTAGAGCGGCGGTTCAGGCATTCCGAACGGTTTTTCGATTCGCGCGACGCCACTCAGGCGTTGCCGTGCGGTTCCGCGGCCTTGATCCGGGTTGTGGCCTGATCCAGCCTGGCTTCCGTCGAGGCGTCGCTCCTGTCCGTTAATAGGTCCAACCGTTGTCGCACCTCCAGCTTGCGGGCACCCAGACTGCGCCTGAGCGCGTCCAGATCGACGCCGGCAAGGGCAGGTGCATCCCGCTGGGCAGCGCGCGAATCCGACGCCGGCAAAACCACTTCGACATCGAGCCCCGTGCTCAAGTAGTGCAGATTGACCGACTCGGCCTTCGCGCCGCCCGCGGCCAGCGCCGCCTTGACTTCGGCGACGATTCGCTCCCGCGCCGGCAGATTGACAGGCGGGCGGGCGATCGCGTCATTCTCCGGGTCGACATGGATCAGCGCGTCGAGCACACGGTTGTCGGTCAGCAAGCGCAAGCGCGCTGATTCGGCGATGTAGTGCCCTTCCGAGACCGAGATCAGCGGGTCCACCAGAATATGCGCGTCGACAAGCGCGAAGTCGCCCATCTTGCGGGTACGCATTTCGTGCACGTCGCGCACGCCGGGTGTCGCGAGCAACAGCGCGCGCATGTCGGCGGAGGCGGCTTCGTCGAGCGCCCGGTCGGACAGATCCTGCAACGCGTCCCAGCCGAACGTCCAGCCCATGCGCGCCACCATAAAGCCGACAATTGCCGCGGCGATCGGATCGAGCAGGCGCACGCCCGCAAGACTCCCGACAATGCCGAGCGCGACGACCAGTGACGAAGCGGCGTCCGAGCGGGCGTGCCAAGCGTTCGCAATCAACATGGCTGAACGCACGCGTTGCGCTTCGCGCAGCATGTAGCGAAACAGGCTCTCTTTGGAAATCAGCACCAGCACCGCGACCGCGAGCGCGCTCATATGCACGGCGGGAATGCTTTGCAAATCGGCGAGACGTGTTCCGGCGCGCCACAACATACCGACGCCGACCACAATCAGCAGCGCGCCCAAAAACAATGACGCAACCGTTTCATAGCGGCTGTGTCCGTAATTGTGATCCGCGTCAGGCTTGGCGCCACTGTGCCGATTGGCGATTAGCACGACAAAATCGGAAATCAAATCCGCCAACGAATGGATACCGTCGGCCACCAGCGCCTGGGAATGGGCAAACACCCCGATGACGATTTGCAGCGCCATCAGCACCGTATTGAGCGCAATACTGACAAAAGTGCTTTTACGCGCGACGCGATGTTTCTCGGCGGACTGAACGGCGGCGGTGGAGGGCATCTTTGAATCGAATGAAAAAGTTCAATGCCTGCATTCTACCCGCGGCACCTCGATATGCGCTGGGGAGAGACAAAAAAATCCTTTTAAATCAGTTGCTTATCTAAACGAAAAGCATTCGCGTTCCAGTTTCATGGAGTACCTGCGACAAAGAACCGCAACAATTTTCAGGGCGAAAAAAAAACCGCGCCCTGAACGGTACGCGGTTTTTTCTGGCAAACAGCAGACGCTATAAGCGTGGCTGATTGACGGTACTGGTATTACTTCTGGATCAAAAACTTCTCGCGATCCAGACCTGCAATCCAGCGCGGCGGCTTGCCACGGCCCGACCACGTGCTGCCGCTATCCGGGTCGCGATACTTCGGCGCGACACCAGCGCGCGGACGACCGGCTTTAGCAGCCTTGGCACCACGGCCACCGCCGAGTTCAGCCAGAGTAATGCCGTAATCGGCCATTTTCTGCTTGATCTCATTCAGCACTTCAGCGTATTCACGTGACTTTGCTTCTTCGATCTGCTTTTCGAGCTTCTCGCGCTGGGCGAGTAGTTCCTTGTATGACGACATAGGTTCCCTTGTGGTTTGGATAAATGACTGCCAGTCTTAAGCCAGCTTGCCCTTTGAAGGTGATCATGCCTCGGAATTTGATGGCGAGATTAACACAAAATAGAAAGACTGCAAAAGGACCGTCGAGAAATTAATCCGAATTCGTTTCAAAAAATTTCAAGCGACGGCGATGTTACGCGGTCCCTTTCAAATAGCTAATTTTCGCATTTTGCTGAAAACAGCAGCCTCGCATCAGTAATGGCTGAATTAACTATCAAAAAATGAAATTTAAGATAAAGAAATCACACCAACATTTCATGCCATGAAAGCTTTTACATGAAACATCGGAACATATTGCTGCGTCCACGCTGCATTGTTATTGCAGCATGAGTGTTTTCCCCAAAACAGCAATCAAGGCCTAATTAGCGTGGCGCTGGATGCAATCTTCAAGCGCCGCATGCAAGGTTTCGGTACTGCGTTTCGCATCGTCAAAGGCAAAACGGGTGCGCACGCCGTCCCGCTTCAGATCGGCGCCATATCGGTCGATGCCGAGCAACTGAAGTCCCCGGGTGCCTGACGAACGAGCGGTGAAGTGCTCGAGCAGCGCATTTTCTTCGTCAAAATCGAGTGGCGGCAGAGGATCGAGTTTGGCGCCGGCCAGCCAGCCCATCGCGCCAAAACCGCCGATGTAGCGCAACCGTTCGAGCCGCATCGCCCAGAAAGTGAAATCGCCGAGAAGCAGGTACCGCTCCGCGTCCGCGTGATAGCGCAGATAGCGCTGCACGACGTCGGGAGTCGAGTCGACCGGTTCGAACGTACCGAGCAAAGTGACGCGCTCTCCGCTCAGCACGTCGTCCTCAGGCGCGTCGACTACCAGAAAGCCGGCGCGCGGATCGGCGTGCAGATTGTGCGTATGCTCGGCGAGCCGGCTTACGAGAATTGTCGGGCGGTGTTGCGGGTCCGGCGCGAACGGCAGCACTGAAGGATAAGGAAAACCCTCCGGCTGACGTGCGTGGGTGGCGAGCGTACCGATAGCCGCCTTATGCAGCAGATGTAGCGGAGCGTGAGCGGGAATGTTCACGTGCGCGGTCCTCGATAGATAAGTGTTGGATCAATTCGCTTCGAGCCTTCAAGCATAAGGTAGCGAGCTTCGTTAGAATCGGAAATTCGCTTACAAGGCGCTTTCTCACGCGTCGCTTCCACGAGATTTCAGTGTCCGACCGTTCGTCCGAATTCGCCTCCCTTCCCGCCGCTCATCGCGATCTCTCCGACACCGCACGCCAGCGCGCCCGGATTGCCACGATGGCGGTGTTCTTCATTGCCGGCATGATGTACGCGTCGTGGGGGGTGCATGTGCCAACCGTGCGCGACCGCTTCCATCTGAATCCGGCGATGCTGTCGTTCGCGCTGCTGGCCGTGGCCGGCGGCTCGATCGCCGCGATGGCGGCGAACGCTCCGTGGATCGCCCGGGTCGGGACACGCCGCGCCTGTCTGACCGGCGGCTGTGTGATGACCGCGTGTGCGGCGCTGATCCTGATCGTACCGGCTTACTGGATGCTGCTGATCGTGCTGGCCGTGTTCGGCGCCGGCATGGCCACGCTCGACGTCGCAATGAACGCGGAAGCCAGCGCTGTCGAGAAGGCGCTCGGCAAGCCGATCATGTCAGCGCTGCACGGCATGTTCAGCCTCGGTGGGATGTTTGGCGCGGCAGCAGGCGGCGCCTTGCTGGCGCGCGGCATGGCGCCGGCTGTCCACCTCGCGCTGGCTGCCGCCGTCAGCACACTGGTGCTGATCGCAGCGTGCCCATCCGTGCTGCCACATGTGCCGCACGCCGATGATCCCGACGCAGCCACGCCGCGCGCCAATCGCTGGCGATCGCCAGCCTTGTGGGCGCTCGGTGCGATTGCGCTGGTCGCGTTAATCGCAGAAGGCGCGATGTACGACTGGGCCACCGTGTACATGCGCGACGTCGTGCTGTCTACGCCGGCTCTCGCGAGCGCGGCGTACGCGGCGTTTTCCGGCGGCATGGCCGCGGCGCGTTTCGCCGGTGACGCCGTGCGTGCCCGCTTCGGCGCACCGCAACTGGTGATGGCGAGCGCGTCGCTTGCCTGCACCGGGATGGTCGGCGCGCTATTGCTGCCACATCCGGTTGCCGCGCTGATCGGCTTCACGCTAATGGGTCTTGGGCTCGCGAACATGATGCCGGTGCTGTTCGCCGCAGCGGCGAGCGTCAAAGGCATTCACGCGGCCGAAGGACTCGCGCATGTTGCCGGATTGGCCTACTTCGGGCTGCTGTTCGGGCCGGTCATGATCGGCGCGGTGACCCAGGTAACCAGTCTGCCGATCGGGTTGTCCGTGGTAGCCGTGTGTTCGGCGCTGATTGCGATCACTGGTCCAAAGGTGTTGCGGCGTTTGAAGATCTGACGCAGACGTGCACTGCGGCTCCATCGGCTGAACTCGCGCCATACGAAAACGCGCAACCTTGCGTTACGTTACGCGAGGCCTGCACACTGACGTGTTCCCCACCACATCGGCGGCCTCAACGCGCTTTCCGCCCCTCTCCAACTCAACCAAATCATTGATTTGTATGAGTTTATTCGACAATCTAGTCGTCCAAGCGAGAATGGCATAAGCCTTGCAGTTAGCTTCCCAGCAGTTTCCAAATTACGGGGGAGCAGACCATGAATCGCAATTTCAAACTGTCGGCGATCGCCATGTGCGTGACGTCGATGATTTTACTGACCGGGTGCGGAACCTCGACGCTCAACCCGGGCCTCTCGAGCGGAGGGGCAGGCGCCGGAGCAGGCGGCGGTGGCGGGACACCGACACCTACCCCGACACCCACGCCGACGCCGACTCCGACTCCGACTCCGACTCCGACTCCGACTCCGACTCCGACTCCGACTCCGACTCCGACGCCTACTCCAACGCCAACCCCAACGCCATCGAGCGCCAATCCGATCGGAGTCGTCGTCCAGAACACCGGCAATGTAGTCAGCACGACCGGCCAGACCGTCTCCGCGATCGGCAACCAGATCGGCCTCACGCCGATCCCCGGCGCGAACCCGGCCACCACGACCGCGCTCGGCAACGTTGTCTCGAATCTCGGTGCAGGCGTCACAGCGCTCGGCACGGGCACGGCGAACGGCCTCGGCCAGCTCGGCAACGCCAAGGACCCGCTTGGCACGACGCTGGCGAGCAGCGGCAATCTGGTTTATGACGCGGGCCAGGCTGTCAACAGCGCCGGCCAGCTCGTGACGAGTCTCGGCACCGGCCCCACCGCGCCGCTCAGTCCGTTGACCACACCGCTCGGCGCCACGGTCTCGACGCTCGGCAATACAGTCAGCGGCCTCGGCACGCAACTGACCTCGCAGTTGACGAACGGCCCGATCCAGCAAGTGACGCAAACCGTCAGCACCGCGATCACGCCGATCACCACCACGCTGGCGCAGACGACCCAAACCGTCGGCGATACGACGGGTCTCGGCGCGCCGCTGAACGGTCTGCTATCGACCATCGGTCATGGCCTCGACAGCGCGGGCAGCCAGGTGAGCAGCGCGACGAACAATCCGATCGGTCAGAACCTCGGCAATGTCGTGAGCAAGCTCGGCGACACCGTCACGTCCGCCGGCGGCCTGCTGACGGCAGGTGGTTCGAGCAGCGGCAACCCGCTAGGCGGTCTCACCGGAATTCTGAATCCGGGCGGCAGTGGCGGCACGAGCGGCAATCCGCTCGCGCCTTTGACGAGCATTCTCACCGCGCTGCCCGGCACCTTGAGCGGCGGCCTGACCGGCGGCAGCGGCTCGAGCAGTCCGCTTGCGCCGCTGACCAACATCCTCAGCACGGTGACCGGCAGTCTCGGTAGTCTCGGCGGCGCCGGCGGCAGTTCGGGCAGCCCGCTTGCACCGCTAACCAACGTTCTCAGCACAGTGACCGGCAGTCTCGGCGGACTCTCCGGCGGCACCGGCGGCTCGGGCAGTCCGCTCGCACCGCTAACCGGCGTGGTCAGCTCGGTCACCGGCGTCCTGAGCGGCGCGGCCGGCAGCAGCGGCAATCCGCTGGCACCGGTGACGTCGGCGGTCTCGTCGCTGACAGGCGCGCTTGGATCGGCGGCAGGTTCGGGCGGCACCGGTGGAAGCGGGGGCGCCAGCAATCCGCTGGCACCGATCACCGGTCTGCTGAACACCGTCACCGGCGCATTGACCGGTACGGCGGGCTCGGCGGGCGGCACGACAGGGGGTGGTTTGCTCGGCGGTCTGGGCGCTCTGGCGCCGAAGAAGTGACGAATAACGACAGCAAATAACGACGCGGCAAAACAAGCGTTGAAGGGGGGGCAGCGAGCCGGGTCAACCGGCTCGCTGTTTTTTATCGCTGTATCACACCTCGTGGTACGTCGCGTAATCGCGCGAGAAGTCGTTACCTTGCAGAAAATTGGTGTAGGTCATCGTCACCGTTGCATCCAGCCCTTCTACGTAATGCCACCAGCCGATCGGCAAAAAGAGTAATTCGCCGGGTTCGAGCGTGCAGTCGATCAAATGAGCATTGCGCATCGACGGGAAACGCTCGTAATCGATCGCACTGCCGTCCACCTGCGAATAGCAATGCAGCATATTCACCATATGCGGCGTATCGGATAACGGAACCAGCTTGATCCGTTTTCGGCCAATCACCTGCGCCATGAAGTTATTGGTCAGATCATGGTGAAACGGCGTCTTCGTTCCAGCCGGCCCCATCCAGAAGAAGCCGGTATCGGGCGACCCGGCATCGAGATATTCGCCGATAACCGGCACATCGGACCATAACGCCGCCAGTGCCGCGCGATTGTGCGAGGTGTTATTGGCGGTCATGTAGAAATCGTTAGTCGGGCCGCTGCGCTCGACGAGATCGGCATAATCGGCGAAACGCATCATGCGCTTGAGCTTCGGCTGATTGATTTCATAATCCGCGTCCGACTCGCGCCCGAACTGCACTTCGACTTCGCAATCCCCACAGCGCTCGCGAAAGTAATCGAAGCTCCACTGCGTTCGCGCCGGCCAGAAATCGAAAGCGCCGGTGATGATCACCGGCCGGTTCTGAAAGTAGTACTGCTCAAAGAATTCGTTGCGCGATAAGCGCTCGCGCCGTTCGATCTCGCCGCTTCCGGCACGCATGCGATTGAGCGCGCCGTACACCGACAATATCCATTCGCGTTTGCGCAAACGATTGCGCAAACGCGCGGCACCCTCGAAGTAAGGACTCGCGAGCGCGGTCTCGATTTCGTGTGCGGCTTCGGCCGGATCGAAACCATGCCCGACCAGCGCACCGTGCACAGCAGGGGGCGGCGCATCGAGCAGCAGATTCTCAGTAATCCAGCGGCGCCAGCTATTATCGATCGAATGGATCGCAGTGGTCACGGCATTCTCCCAAACAATGTTCCCATACCCGCCAGCTTCGCAGCCCGCACTCCAAAAGAAAAGGCACGCTAGCCATGCGGCGCGCGTGCCTTTTAACTGCTTGACCGAAGACCCACAAAGCTGTCTCCGGTCATGCGGTTCTTACATCTTGACGACGTCGAGCAGCGTCTTCTTGCCTGCCTTGTAGTTGTACAGCGAGATCACGCCGTGTTGAAGGTCGCCCTTCGAGTCGAACGTGGTTTCGCCGATCACACCCTTGTAGTCGGTCGACGGCATCGCTGCCAGGATCTTCGCCGGATCGGTCGAGTTCGCACGCTTCATAGCGTCGACGATGATGTACACAGCGTCATACGTGAACGGAGCGTAGATCTGGATCGGCTGACCGAAACGCTTCTGATACTTGGCGAGGAACGCCGGGCCGCCAGCCATCTTCTCGAGCGCCATACCGGCTTCCGAGCAGACGATGTTGTCGGTTGCGTCGCCAGCCAGGTCCGACAGCTTGTCGGTACACACGCCGTCGCCAGCCAGAACCTTCGCGCGCAGGCCGAGTTGCTTGGCTTGCTTGGCGAACGGGCCGCCGGTTGCGTCCATACCGCCGTACATGATCGCGTCCGGATTTTCGCCCTTGATCTTCGTCAGAATCGCGCGGAAGTCGACAGCCTTGTCGTTCGTCGCGTCATGCGACATCACGTTCAGGCCCAGCGACTTGGCGGTCTTTTCGAATTCGTTGGCGAGACCCTGGCCGTAAGCGGTCGAGTCGTCGACGATCGCGACGCTCTTCATCTTCATGGTCTTGGCGGCGTAGTTAGCCAGTGCCGGACCTTGTTGCGCATCGGTCGCCACGACGCGGTACGTCGTCTTGAAACCCTGTTGCGTGTAGGCCGGGTTCGTCGCCGACGGCGAGATCTGCACGATGCCCGCATCGCTATAGATCTTCGAAGCCGGGATCGAGGTGCCCGAGTTCAGGTGGCCGACCACTGCGACGACCTTATCGTCAACCAGCTTCTGCGCGACTTGCGTAGCCGTACGCGGGTCAGCTGCGTCGTCTTGTGCATCCAGTTGCAGCGTGATCTTCTGGCCGCCGATCGTCAGGCCCTTGGCGTTGATTTCCTCAACTGCCAGACGCGCGCCGTTTTCGTTGTCTTTACCCAGGTGAGCGATGCCGCCGGTCAACGGTGCAACGTGGCCGATCTTGACGACCTCGTCCGCCACCGCGCCGGTTGCCAACGACGCAAACAGCATGGCCGCGGCGCTGATCGGCAACAGCTTTTGAATCTTGATGTTCATGTAAGTCTCCAGTTTCGGTCCCAAAAACAACGTAATCGCCCTGTGCCCCCGCTTCCCTACACGTGTCGCTCAGTCCCGTGGACGACCACGCCGGTTGCATCGTTCATGCACTTGGCCAGCACGTTCACCGGACTGTTTGTGACAGGCGGCAAACCGTACTTGCGCGCAAGTGTAGGCCAACAAATTAAATTGTGGGACTTTTTTGAGGAAGTGGGATGAACACTAATAGCGTTTATCCACCAGGAGCCGATTCAAATCGGAAGGATAGGCTGGAAAGCACCAGCCCATGCGGGTTTCCGCCAGGTGAGCCGTTCGTCTAACAACACGCCCTAAAGCTTTTGGCGTGTTGAACCGTTAATGTTTCGAATAGGCTTTGTGCTTAAAAACGAGGCGCTCCGCAGTGTGCTGGGAGACGCCAGTGAACTAGTTTGAATCAAGCTTCGAAGGCCGCGATCCGCGTGGCCGCGCCCTGCCATTCCTCTGCGAGCCGCCGGACCCGTTCCGCGACCCTGAGACCTTGCCGCCGCTTCCGGCCAAGCGGCGCGCCTTGGCCTGACCATAGAGACAGATAGTCGCTTTTCTCCGCACGGCTCGCGATTTGCCGTAGTTCCTGCGTCAAGGCGTTTGCACCGGATAAGGCGCGACCTTATTCATCGACTCGCTCAAGCGCAGCATCAACGGATTGCATGTGAGCGCGAGAAAATGAATTATCAAGAATGTTTCAATCGCCTTACGAGATCAGCAGCGCACCATGAGCGCCGCAAGCGTCACCGGGCCACACTCGGGCTCGCTGCAGGGCGTTTCTTTTGATGGCAAACTGACCGGCCCGCTTAAGGCATTCACGCCTCTGGCATTCATTCAGATCGACCTCACGCATCAACGCACTGGTAAATGGAGAGCAACATGAGCACGACTTCCCGCTGGATCGACATTCCCGCCGGCAACGATAGTTTCGGCGGCTATCTGGCGCTGCCCAAAGGCGGCAAGGGACCGGCCGTCATCATCATCCAGGAGATTTTCGGCGTGAACAGCCATATTCGCTCAGTCGCGGATCAATACGCGCAAGACGGCTACGTCGCGCTCGCACCGGATGTGTTCTGGCGCGTCCAGCCGCGCGTCGAATTGACCTACGACGGCGCGGATCGCACGAAGGGCATCGAGCTGATGCAGAAGACCAACGTCGAGCAGGCCGTGGCCGACATCGGCGCAGCGGCTGCGGCCTTGCGCGCCATGCCGGAAGTGACCGGCAAGATTGCGGCGATCGGCTTCTGCTTCGGTGGCCAGCTCGCGTATCTGGCGGCCGCGCAAGGTTCGCTCGACGGCGCGGTTGCGTACTACGGCGGCGGCATCCAGAACAAGCTCGAAGAGGCGGCGAAGATCAAGGTGCCGATGCAATTCCACTACGGCGAACTCGATGCGCATATTCCGCTGTCGGCCGTCGGCCAGATTCAGGAACGCTTCGCCGGGCGCACCGATGCGGAATTCAACATCTATCCGAACGCCGATCATGGCTTCAACTGCTCGGACCGCGCGTCATATAACCAGCACGCCGCGGCGCTCGCGCATGGCCGCACGCTGACCTTCCTTGGCGAGCGCCTGTAATTCACGGCAGGGTCGGAACGCCCGCTTGTAGTCCGAGGCTGCAACCGGCAAACTCGACATTCAAAATAGAGAGGGCCCTAGCGTCGTGCAATCAGACTATCTCGCCCATGACGCCATCGGCCTCGCCGAACTGGTTCGAAGCCGCGAAGCAAGCGCTCGCGAATTGCTGGACATCGCGATCTCCCGCACGGAGGCCGTCAATCCCGCGATCAATGCGATTGTTCTGAAGGACTATGACGCCGCGCGTCAGCGTGCCTCGCGCGATGACGCGAGCAGAACAGAACGCGCGAATCATCCGGACCGTGAAAGCGCGCAGGCAGCGCTCGCGGGCGTGCCCTTTCTGATCAAGGATCTGGGTGCGGCGGTGGCCGGCTTGCGCATGTCGATGGGCAGCCGCCACTATCGCCACTTCATCCCCACCGAGGACGCCCCGGTCGTCGCACTGGCGAAGGCGGCGGGCCTCAATATTTTCGCCAAGACCAGCACGTCCGAACTCGGCCAGATGCCTTATACGGAGCCCGAACTGTTCGGCCCGTGCCGTAATCCCTGGAGTCTCGATCACACGCCCGGTGGCTCGAGCGGCGGCGCGGCCGCGGCGGTCGCCGCGGGCATCGTGCCGCTTGCGCACGCGTCGGACGGCGGCGGCTCGATCCGCATTCCCGCGTCATGTTGCGGATTGTTCGGGCTCAAACCTTCCCGCGGACGGGTGCCGCGCGCGGCGCCGACCGCGCCGGTCGGCGAACTCGGTGTCGATCATGCGGTATCGCGCAGCGTGCGCGACAGCGCATTACTGCTCGATCTGCTGGCGGGCAACGCCGATAGACCGCTCGGCGCGCCGGGCACTTTCCTTGGCGCAAGCCGCGAGCCGTGCAAGCCGCTGAACATTGCCTACGTCACCGATTCGATGCTGGCGCCTTCGCTCTCCACCGACTCGCGCGCCGCGCTCGAAGACGCTGCACAACTCGCCAGTTCGCTGGGACACAACATCGAGCCGGTATCGCTCGGGATCGATTTCGCGGCAGTCCGCCATGCGTTCCTGATGCTCTGGTCGGTGACGGCGGAAGAAATGGTGCTGAACGCCGACCGCATCACGGGCCGCAAGCCGCTGCGCGACGAATTCGAGATCTCGACATGGGCCATGGCGCATGTCGGCCGCAAACTTGGCGAACGTGGCCTGCCGAGCGCACTGGAAGAACAACGCCGTATCACTGAACGCCTTACCGATTTGCTGAACCGCTACGACGTGCTTCTGTGTGCGACGCTTGCGGGCGCGCCGATCAAGATCGGCGAAATGCACCCTACCTCCGCGGAACGCATGCAGATGCGCGCCGTCACGGCCATGCCGCTCGAACCGCTGATGAAGAAGCTGTTGACTGAAGCGTCGAACAAGGCATTCGCGTGGGCGGGATGCACGGAGCTGTTCAATCTGAGCGGACAACCGGCGATGTCGGTGCCGCTCTACTGGAACGCGCGCGGCTTGCCTATCGGCGTGCAGTTCGCCGCACGCAATGGCGGTGAAGCAACGCTGTTGCGGCTAGCCGCGCAGCTCGAAACGGCTCGGCCATGGTTCGACAGGCGGCCGCCGCTGATGCAGGCACGCAGCTAGACGAGGAGGAGGCTCGCGGCGTATCGGCCCAGTCGGGCCGCTTCATTCGCCTGACCGCAAAGGTCGGCAGATCGCTCACCAACGAAAAAGGCGTCTGCCGCGCAGAGCGGCAGACGCCTCGATGATCGGACCGTAGCCCGGCGCTGCCATGTTGCAGCGCAGTGGCCGCGCCACTGAATGTGCGCGCGGCTGAAACGAAATCAGGCCTTCTTGTTATATGCGCTGCACCAACCCTTGCTCGCGACCTGCTTGCCCGCGAACATCGGGCAGCCCGCGTACGGGTCGGTCGGCTTGCCTTGATAGAAGCTGCAGTTGCCGCAATCCTGGCCGGCTGCATACTTCGCGAACTTCGCCTTGTCGACTTTGCTTGCGTCCGCCTTATAGCCGAGCGCCTGAGCGGTCGGATCGGTTTCGGCAACCTTCGGTGCGTCGGCGAAGGCCTGGCGCGACAACGCGAGAGTCGATGCCACGCCAATGCTGGTGATCAAAAACGTACGACGGGAAGATTTCATGGGGGACTCACTCCATTTATATTGAACTGATCGCCGTTCTGGTGACAGCGGTCCCCAAGGATAGCAATGAAGCCGTTACGCGTGACGACCCAAATGATAGAGATAAGCGAATCGGTACGACACCGCGCCCGAAAATCGAGCGCGGGGTGCCGGTTAATCGCATGAGCGTGAGAATCTGAGTGAAAACCCGAAGTGCGACGATTAGGCGCGCCCGCTCAATTCGCAAACGCGTTGCGCAATTGCCAGCGAGGCGGTCAATCCCGGTGACTCGATACCGAACAGATTGACGAGCCCGCGCACGCCATGAGCGGCCGGCCCCTGAATCACGAAATCGGCGGCGGGCTCGCCTGGGCCGGAAAGCTTCGGACGAATTCCCGCATAAGCGGGCTGCAGCGCATGGTCGGGAAGCGCGGGCCAGTACGCGCGAATCGCCGCGTAAAAGGCATCCGCGCGATGCGGGTCGACGTCGTAATTGATCGCATCGACCCATTCGACGTCCGGACCGAAGCGCGCCTGGCCGCCCAGATCGATAGTCAGATGCACGCCGAGCCCGGCTTCGTTCGGCATTGGATAAATCAGCCTGCTGAACGGTGCGCGCCCCGAGATGCTGAAGTAGTTGCCGCGCGCGAGATAAAGCGGCGGCACATGGCGTGCATCGAGGCCGCGAATCGTGCGGGCCAGCGCGTTCGCCTGCAAACCGGCGCTGTTGATCACGCAGGCAGCGCTGATCGTGGTCGGCGCACTGCCGCCCACCTTGATGATGAAGCGGCCGTTGCTCGCCTCGATCGCCTCGACCGGCGCGTGGAACGCACACACCGCGCCGTCGCGCTCGGCGTCGCCCTGTAGCGCCAGCATCAACTGATGACTATCGACGATGCCTGTCTGCGGCGAAAACACCGCTTCCACACATTCGAGCGCGGGTTCGAGCGCTTGCGCCTGATCGCCGTTGATCCGCATCAGGTCGAGCACGCCGTTCTCACGCCCTTTCGCCATGATGCTTTCGAGCTGAGGAATCTGATTGCGCGAGGTGGCCACCAGCAGTTTGCCGCAGCGCGAATGCGGCACGTTGTGCTCGGCGCAGTATTCGTAGAGCATCTCGCGGCCGCGCACACAGAGCGCCGCTTTTAGCGAGCCGCGTGGGTAGTAGATCCCCGCGTGAATCACTTCGCTATTGCGTGAACTGGTGCCCACACCGATCGCCTCGGCCGCTTCCAGTACGATTACTTCGCGCCCGCGCGCCGCGAGAGCGCGCGCCACGGCGAGGCCAATCACGCCTGCGCCGATCACTACACATTCGATCTGATCCATGTCCCTTGACGCGGCCAACCTTGCCGCGCGCTGCCTCGTTCACCCGATAACCATGAAGACAGGGTGCGGCTATCGAGAACCGCACACCGCTCGCTGTCGAACGCTCCTGGCCTTCCGCAACCGTCTGGAAAAATTGCACGACGCTGCACAGACACAAATGCCCGCAGTCGGAACTGCGGGCATTCGGTCTCGAACAGGTCTAAAACGCATGCTTCGGACAGGATCAGTGTACGCCGCCGACGGCCGCCGCGCTCGACTCTTCATGCGGGCCGGATGCACAACGGCGGCGCGAACAGCATGTGCCACGACGCAATCGCACCTCGTAATTAGCAACAATTGCCGAAGCATTCACCTTATTTTCGGTATGGATACCCGATTTGCAACCTCAATAAACTCCGTTGAAGGGGGTTTTCACACAAAAACGGCGCAAAAAACCTCAAAAACCGATCGGTTTTCGGCGATTTCCGTAATCCAGCCTGATATCGCTGGCTTCAATTCCATCGCGCCCGTCAATGCGCGCCGCGCCGAAGCCATTCAGAATCGCCCGCCGCATTTCACGGGGCGACGCCAGCTTCAGCGCATCGAGCGCGGCGTCGCCGAGGGTTTCCGGAAAGCGCAGCCCCCAGTTATGCGCCGAGCGAATCTCGTGATAGATCGATTGGGCGATACGGCGCGCGCCGTCGTGATCCGGCGGCGGAATCTCGTACACGTTCATCCGGTTCAGAATCGGCTCGGGGATCGAGCGCTCGTCGTTCGCCGTTGCAATCCAGATCACGTGGCCGGCATTAATGGGGATCTCGGCGAATTCGTCGATAAAAGCCTGTGCCGTGTCGTGTTCCAGCAGCGCGTAAAGCGCGCCGAGCGGATCGTATTGCGAATCGCCGGTGGCCTTGTCGATTTCGTCGACCGTGATTACGGGGTTCGCGTAACTGCCGTTCACGAGCGCATCGAACACCTTGCCCGGCTTGGCGTTCTTCCATTGCGACGAGGCACCCGACAAAATCCACCCTGCCGTCAACGAACTCATCCCAACATACTGGTAGGCGGTACCGAGCAGGCGCGCCAACTGCTTGGCAAAGTGAGTCTTGCCGATACCCGGGTCGCCCAGCAGCAGGATCGGCATGAGTTCGAGACGGTCCTCGGTCTCGAGACACAGGGCGACCTGCTTGCGGATGTCGTCGAGTGGTGCTGAAAAGTTGGGCAGCGCGTCGATCAGATCGTCGATCGAGGGCATCCGGTTCGGCTTGACGCAGAAGCGCAGATTGCCGGTTTTCAGCATCTTTTCGTATGTGGCGCGCAGTGCCTCGTTCGCGCCTTCACCGAGATCGTTCAGTGCGTGCTCGACCTGATCGAGGTCGTACACCTGGCTGAAAGATGCTACGGCGATTTCCTGTTTGACCATGGCTGTTGTCATCGCTCACCCCGTCTGGCTGGCCTTGCTGCTGCGGCGCCTGATGGGCGCCGTTCCAGTTTCAGTGTAGCGATGACATATTCGTGTGCAAGCCAGCAGTCGTGCGGCTCTGCTGCTAACAACGGCTTGTTTTCGGTGATACCTCGCCCCACCTGAAATACTGTATTGCTGAACCCGGCCCTGTTTGAAATGTCAGAAAGGCGTTCAGCGCATCAGGCGTAAGATGGCCTTCTGTCTAACCTGCCGGATGCAGTGACCGGAGATTTTGTTTATGTGGAAAACCAGTATCGCCGCGGTGCTGACCGCCGCGCTGTTCGGCACCTCACTGCTTGCCAACGCGCAAGGGTCGGCGCAGCAGGTCGTGCAATGGCAGCTGCAGGTCATGCGCGACGGCCAGCAGATCGATTCGTTCGACGGCACTACGACCGTCGGCCAGGCGCGCACGGACACGCATCACAAGGTGGTGCAGCACAACGTCGGCTGTAAAGACCAGCCTGGCGGCAGCATCGATCTGGCGCGCACGCTGACGGTCTCGCCGCTGCGGGCGGATGCGAGCGCGGTCACGTTGTCGATCGACGCGCAGGAAACGTTCGAGGAAGACACGCCGCAGCAGACCGACACCGGCTGCAAGCTGCCGCCGCAACCGCGTCAGGTGAGCGCTAGCCATCCCGGTCTGACAGTGCCGGCCGGCCAATGGGCCACCTGGACGATCGTCGACAAGGATCCGAAGCTGGTCTATCGCGTGCGTGCGAGCCTTGCAAACAGTCCTGATTAGACCCGAGCCTGCGCTGGAGCAGTCGCACCAGCGCAGGTCCAGGCAACCTCGAGCAAACTCAAGCGAACAACCGAAGCCTCAACAGAACACGTGGACAACGCGGCATGCGAAACCCAGAAGAATTGATCCGCGAGAGCGCAGCGCCCAAGGATTTCATTGCGGTGAGCTGGAATCTGCACAAAGGCCGCACACCGCTCGGTTTTCAGGCGTGGCAGGCCATGCAGCGCTGGGTTCAGTCGACCC
Organism: Paraburkholderia sp. BGA-UO-ETr-F12; assembly: GCF_059567945.1. Lineage (NCBI taxonomy): Bacteria > Pseudomonadati > Pseudomonadota > Betaproteobacteria > Burkholderiales > Burkholderiaceae > Paraburkholderia > Paraburkholderia sp. BGA-UO-ETr-F12. The sequence goes on from NZ_JCAQOZ010000050.1 coordinate 37,515, forward strand.
ACGCGGACGCGTATTTTTTACAGGAAGCGATGGCGCGGCGCATGCCCTCGCCGATGCTGGCGAGCAGCTTCGGCTCGCCGCTCGCCGATCCGTTAAGCGATGTCTGGCATTGCCAGGCCACAGAGATCGCACGCGCGGCCGAACTCGAAATTGCGCTTGGACCGAACGTGTTCAAACCGTCATGGCGGCATGGCAATGCGATTCTGTCGCCGCATCCGCTCGACCTCGGCGGACGCTGGGATATCTCCGCGCACCGCTTCGAAAGGCGCGGGCTGCTGGTGGCGCGAGCCACCTTCGGCGGTCATTCGGTCACGCTGCTGTGCGCGCATCTCGCGCTCACGCGCTCGGCGCGCTTGCGGCAGATGAACTGGATCGCGCACTGGATCGCGAAAGAAGCACCGGACGGTCCGCTGGTGCTGGCCGGCGACTTCAACGACTGGCGCAACGACTCCGTACCGCTCTTCGCCGAACACGGTCTGCAGGAAGTGGCCACATTGCTCGGCGAATCCGCTCGCACGTTCCCGGCCTTCTCTCCAGCGCTCGCGCTCGACAAGATGTTCGTGCGTGGAATGCAACCGGTCGAATGGATCCAGCCGACGCAGGAAACCGCGTGGCTCTCGGATCACCTGCCGTACATGGCGCGCTTGCGGGTGGAGTGAACCCCGCTCCGAACTAGCCCCTGCGCGGCGTCCAGTTCAGCGCCGCGGCAATCTCCTCGCCCGGCTGCAGCACGCAACCGCCCACGTGCTCCCGCATGCCGACCGCGTTGAAACAATCGGTGGTGTTGGTCACCGGTTCCACGCACAGTTGCGTATCGTTGGCGGGCGCGAATACCACCATATGATCGAAGGGCGCATCGGCGGTCATCGTCAATTGACGGTGTTCGTCGGGCCACGCAATCGTCGCCTCGCGCGACCAGTTGGCGAAGTTGTTGTCGAGCGCGAACGCATCCGGCGACATGCCGTGAAGCAGCGCCTCGACCGCCGGGTGCGGACCGAGATGCGTGGGCAGCACGTTCGCGTCCGCGTGCCACATGCCTTGCACATTGGCGTAGACACGGGTCTGCGCAGTGCGCGGATAGTACGGATGATGGCCCATGCCGAACGGCATCGGCCGCTCACTCAGATTCTGCGCGGACATCGCGATACGCAGCGCGCCGCCGATCAACTCGATGTGTTGCCGCGCGCGATAACGGAACGGCCAGTCACCGGGCCGCTGCGAATCCGGCTCGTGTTCGAAGTGCAACTCGACCGAGCGCTCCGTGCGCGCCCCTACCTGCCAGGGACTCCGCCACGCATTGCCGTGCAGCGCGTGCGCAAAACGCTTGTCATTGCCGTTCAGATCGACCGTGACGCCGCCGAACTGAAAGCGCGCGTCGCGAATCCGGTTGCAGTAGGGAAAAAGCGGGAAGCTCGCCATGCGCAGCGGATCGCGTTCGTCGAACGCTACCTGCGTGGCTGGGCGCAACCAGTGCAGCGGGCCTGCGGGCGTCGACTCGTAATAAGCTGCCAGCGCGCCGCCGATTTCAGGCGCGACCACCACGCGTGTGGCGCCTGAAGTCAGCGTGACAAGCGTCGGCGCGATCGCGGGGTCGTCGAGCCACGTGAGTTCGGTGAGTTCATGGCCGAAGGGCCGGACCGGATTCAAGGAAACGTCGCGCATGGTCAGAAAAGGCCGGGCCTCAGGCGGATGGCGGCATGAACGCCCATCGATGTCTCCCTATGGCATGCCGCGCACAGCGCGCAGCCGGCGAACCGTCGAGGTTCGCGCGACCGAGAATCGCACGCCAAAGCACATCGGTCAATATTATTAGTAATAAATTTGTCTGATTTGACCCATCCACGTGTTGTTAGAAGCTCCCAAATGGCGGGTTAGCGCGCGTTGCTGCGTGCATATTATTAGTGGTACCGTCGCACCACGAATGCCACCGGCATGCCCCTGTTTTTGCGCCGCTGCAACGCGGCCCGCACAATGAAAAAATCGACTCAACGCCGTCCGACCATGACCGACATCGCCAAGCTCACCGGCGTGTCGCAATCCACGGTCTCGCTGGTCCTGAACAACGCGACCGGCGCAAAATTCTCCGAGACCACCCGCAACAAGGTGCTGAAGGCCGCGCACGACCTGGGCTACCGGCTTTCGCTGCGCGAACCGGTGTCGGCTTCGAACGACGAGCGCAACCTGATCGTCTATCTGGCCGACGAGATTTCCACCAGCCCCCACCCGGTCGTCAACATCGACGGCGCGCGCGATGTGGCTTATGCAAACGGCAAGATGCTGGCCGTCTACTCGACGCACGGCAACGCCGACATCGAAAAGCAGGTGCTCGACGCCACACTGTCAAACCCGCACGTATTCGGCGTGATCTACGCGACCGTCTACACCCGCAAGGTCACACTGCCCACGGCACTCTCGCAGGTGCCCACCGTATTGCTGAACTGCTATACGAGCGAAAGCGCGGTGTCGTCGGTGGTGCCCGCCGAGGTCGCGGGCGGCCATCTGGCGACCGACTATCTGCTGCAGGCGGGACATCGGCGGATCGGCTACATCAACGGCGAGCCGTGGCAGGACGCCTCGAAAGACCGCCTCAAGGGCTATCGCACCGCCCTCGCCACCGCCGACCTGCCGTTCGCGCCGGAACTGGTGCGCGACGGCGACTGGAGTTCGGGGCTCGGCTTCGAAATGACCCTCTCCCTGATGCGCGAAGCCCATCCGCCGACCGCCATCTTCTGCGCCAACGACCTGACCGCGCTGGGTGCAATCGAGGCTTTGAAGCAACTCGGCCTGCGCGTGCCCGAAGACATTTCCGTACTCGGCTATGACGACCAGGAAATTGCCCGTCACACGCATCCGCCGCTGTCGACGGTGGTGCTGCCGAACTACGAACTGGGGCGCTGGGCCGTCGAAACCCTGCTGCAGGAAGAGCACAACCGCGCGGCCGGCGCACCGGTGCGGCACCGGCTGGTGAAACTCGACGGACCGCTCATCGAGCGCGGCTCGGTCAGGGTAATTACCGAGGCAAAAAAGCCGGCAATTAATATTATTAGTGATTGACCGATAATAATTCTCGATGAAATAATCGGCACGTGCGGTCGGGGTGAAGCAACCCCGCCGCCAGGAGAAACACTAAAAGCAAATACATCTCATCGGTACTGGAGGAAGACAATGGCGTCGCTCAACACGCAGTCGCGCAAGCACGTGCGCAAGCAACAGATTCGTCCGCTGGCAGGTTCGCTGCTGGCTCTGGCAATCGGGTTCGGCGTCGCCACTGCGCACGCCGACGACGCGTTGCCGAAGTTGCCCAACAAGACCCCGCTGAAAGTCGGCTTCGCGCAGACCGAAAGCAACAATCCGTGGCGTCTCGCGGAGACCAAGAGCTTCAAGGACGTCGCCGCGAAGTGCGGCTGGCAACTGGTCATGACCGACGCCAACAGCTCGAACGCGAAACAGGTATCGGACATCCAGAACATGATCGCGCAGCACGTCGATCTGCTGGTGTTCCCGCCGCGCGAAGAAAAGCCGCTCGCACCGGTCGTGCTGCAGGCCAAGAAGGCCGGCATTCCGGTAATCCTGGTCGACCGCGACGTCGACCAGTCGGTCGCCAAGGCAGGCCGCGACTACATCACCTTCATCGGCTCCGACTTCATCGATCAGGGCCATCGGGCCGCCAACTGGCTGGTCAAGGCCACCGGCGGCAAGGCGAAAATCATCGAACTCGAAGGCACCACCGGCGCGTCGGCGGCGAACGATCGCAAGAAGGGCTTCGACGAAGTCATCGCGAAGAATCCGGGCATGACGATCATCGCCTCACAAAGCGGCGACTTCGCGCGCGACAAGGGGCGCCAGGTCATGGAAACGCTGTTGCAGGCACATCCCGACGTGACCGCCGTCTACGCGCATAACGACGAAATGGCGCTCGGCGCGATCGCCGCGATCAAGGCGGCCGGCAAGCAGCCGGGCAAGGACATCCAGATCGTCACGATCGACGGCACCAAGGGCGGCATGGATGCAATCGCCGCCGGTGAACTCGGCGCAAGCGTGCAATCGAGCCCGTTCTTCGGCCCGCTCGCCTGCGACGTCGCCCAGCGTTACGCGAAGGGCGAGAAGATCCCGACGTGGGTCAAGGTGTCGGACCGCTTCTACGACAAGAGCAACGTGCAGCAGAACATGCAGTACGGCTATTGATCGACAGGCGCGCCGTCGTACACGCGGTTATGCAGCTTGAGGACTATGCCTGAACGGCGTGGTCCACGCGCTCCATACCGCGCGGCAAGCCTCTTCAGGGCAGTGCCCGCAGGACGTCCCCGCTCCGGATCAGTCTCCTCGGGGAGCGGGTGGCGAGAAGGGTTCGGAGCGACGCGCTCGTGGCAGCACGGGCCGTCGCTTCGCTTTTCATGAGCCGCCGCTTGACTTTGGTGCGGCGTAATATGGTTCGGCGACACCGTCGGCAGAGCGCCCGAACGAATGGTCACAGCGGCTCACACGTGCGTCCCACGCTGCAGGCTCAGCCGGCACGTGAAGCAGCACACGCATCAGGAGGACATCCGTGACGGAATCCGGCACGCAGACGCCACACGCCCCCCTCACCCGCACGCCGCTACTGGAGATGCAGGATATCGGCATCAGCTTCGGCGGCGTACCCGCGCTGCGCAGCGCCAATCTGAGCGTGGCGGCCGGCGAAGTGCACGCGCTGATCGGTCAGAACGGCGCCGGCAAATCGACCATGATCAAGATCCTGACCGGCGCTTATCGGCGCGGCTCGGGCAGCGTGCGCTTCGAAGGCCGCGAAGTCGATTTCCGCACGCCAAAACAGGCGCGCGAAGCGGGCATCAGCACCATCTATCAGGAGATCAACCTGGTGCCGTTCCGCTCCGTGGCGGAGAACATTTTCCTCGGCCGTGAGCCGCGCCGTTTCGGTCTGATCGACTGGCGCGCGGTGCATACGCGCGCCGCCGCCCTGCTCGAATCGTTCGGCTTGCAGATCGATGTGAAGAAACCGGTCGGCCGCTATTCGACCGCGATCCAGCAGATGGTGGCGCTGGCGCGCGCCGTCTCGTCGGATGCGAAGATGGTCATCATGGACGAGTCCACCTCGTCGCTCGATGAACGCGAAGTGGAACTGCTCTTCACCGTGGTGCGCAAGCTGCGCGACGACGGCCGCGCGGTGATCTTCGTCTCGCACCGGCTCGATGAACTGTACGCGCTGTGCGACCGCGTCACCGTGATGCGCGACGGCCAGACGGTCGCGCAAAGCACGATGGCGGAGATGGACAAGCTGCAACTCGTCACGACGATGCTCGGCCGCACCCTCGCCGCCGTCGTGCAGGAAGATGCCGCCGCGCGCGAAGCGAATCTCGCGCGGCGCGGCAAGCAGGCGATCGCCGCGGTGCATCTGGGCACGCATCCCAAGGTGAGCGATGTGTCGCTCGCAGTGCATGCGGGCGAGGCGGTCGGTCTCGCGGGCCTGCTCGGCTCGGGCCGCACCGAAACCATGCGCCTGATGTTCGGCGCCGATCCGCTTGAACAAGGCTCGTTGTCGATTGGCGGCGAGGCGGTGGCATTGAAATCACCACAGGATGCCATCGCGCGCGGCCTCGCATACCTCACCGAGGACCGCAAGGCCGAAGGCATCGTTCCCGAACTCTCGGTGCGCGACAACCTCACGCTCGTCTGCTTGCGCGCGCTGGCGAAGAACGGCGTGGTGGACGTGAAGAAACAGCAGGCGATTGTCGGGCGTTTCATCGCGTCGCTCGGCATCAAGCTGCGCTCGGCCGATCAGCCGATTCGCGAATTGTCCGGAGGTAATCAGCAGAAGGTCCTGCTCGCCCGCTGGCTCGCCGCTGAGCCTTCGCTGCTGCTGCTCGACGAGCCGACGCGCGGCATCGACGTCGGCGCGAAAGCCGACGTCGCGAAGATCGTGCGCGAACTGCGCGATGCGGGCCTTGCCGTGCTGCTGTCCGCTTCCGAGCTCGAAGAACTGACCGCCGTGGCCGACCGCGCGGTGGTGATCCGCGACGGCCGCACGGTCGCCGAACTGAACGGTGCGGACATGAGCGAGACCGCGATCATGGACGCCATCGCCTACGGCAGCGACGGCCAGTCGCAACTGGTCGAAGCCGCGCAAACGGCAAACGCCGCCCATATCGAAGACGCGTTGGAGGGCGACCGTCATGGCGCTTAAGTTGCACACCGAGTCGTTGCATACGCAGCCCACCCAAGCGACGCAGCCGATGCCGCAGCCGGATAACGCCGCGCCGCGCGCCACGGCGGCCTCGACAGTGAAGAAATGGCGGCACCTCGCCATGCAACGCGAAGTGATCGTGCTGCTCACGATGGTGCTGTTCAACCTGATCTTCACCCCGCACTTCTGGTCGCTGCAAACCTTCAACGTCAACATGACGCAGGTGGTGACGATCGTGATCGTCGGCATCGGCATGACGCTGGTGGTGGCGACCGGCGGCATCGATCTGTCGGTGGGCGCGTCGATGGCGATCTCGGGCGCGCTCGCGCCGATGCTGTTCCTGAACATTCCCGGACCGGGCGGCATTGCGCTCGCGTTCGTGCTGCCGGTGCTGGCGGCAGCCGCGTGCGGCGTCTTCAACGGCTTGCTGGTGACGAGGCTATCCGTCCAGCCAATTGTCGCGACGCTGGTGCTGTTCATCGCCGGGCGCGGCATCGCCCAGGTCGTCACCGACGGCAGCCTGCAGGCGTTCAATACGCCCGCCTTCCAGTGGATCGCCCTGGGCAAGGTCGCCGGCGTGCCGTTTCAGGTGCTGCTGATGCTCGCGCTGGTCGTGCTGTTCGCATGGATCGTGCGCAAAACGCTGTTCGGCCAGTATCTGCTGATTACCGGCGGCAACGAAAAGGCCGCCTACCTGTGCGGGGTGCCGACGGCCACCGTGAAACTCATCGCCTACACGCTATGCGCCGCGCTTGCGGGGCTGGCCGGGCTGATCTCGATCTCGGTGAACTCGTCGTCGGATGCGAATGTGGTGGGACTCGGCGTCGAACTCGACGCGATCGCCGCGGTGGCGGTCGGCGGCACGGCGCTGACGGGTGGCAAGGCGTACATCGGCGGCACGCTGATCGGCGCGCTGATCATCCAGATGCTGCGCTATACGCTGCTCGCGCACGGCATTCCCGACGCGGCGGCGCTAGTGGTGAAAGCCGGCATCATCATCGCGGCGGTTTATGTGCAGCGGCGCTCACGGTAAGACACTCCCGGATTCGATGCGATGAAAAAGAACCTCCCCATCCTGATCGCCCTCGTCGCGCTCGTCGTGCTCGGCCTCGTGCGTTACGACCATTTCGGTTCGGCCTACAACATCACCTCGTTCTGGCGCTACAACTCGATGTTCGCGCTGATCTCGATCGGCATGGCCTTCGTCATCATCACGGGTGGGATCGATTTGTCGGTCGGCACGGTGGCCGCTCTGGCCAGCGTCGTCGCCGCGTTGACCAGCGTGTACGGCGGCTGGGTCGCCGTTCTGGCCGGTTGTGCGGCGGGCGTGGCCGTCGGCGTGCTCAACGGTCTGATCATCACGCGACTGAAAATCCTGCCCTTCATCGTGACGCTTGCCACCAGTCTCGGCGCGCACGGGGTCGCGCTGCTGCTCGGCAAGAACGATGCGGTGTCGATTGCCGCCGACTCGAACTTCGGCAACTTCGGTCAAGGCGATCTGTTCGGCCTGCCGATCCCGGGGATTGTGGCGGTGGTGGCGGCGGTAGCCGGCTGGCTCGCGCTGCGCAGCACGCGCTTCGGGCGGCATTCGCTGGCCATCGGCGGCAGCGACGAAGCGGCGCGGCTGATGGGCCTGAACGTCGACCGCACGCTGGTGATGGCTTACGCGGTCAGCGGCCTGCTCGCCGGCATGGCCGGCGTCATCCTCGCCGCGCAGTTCGGCGCGGGACAGCCGAACGAAGGCGTCGGCTGGGAGTTGTTCGCGATCTCGGCGGTGGTGCTCGGCGGCACCTTGCTCACCGGTGGCGAAGGCTCGATTGCGATGACGATCGCCGGGGTGCTGCTGCTCGGACTGGTGTTCAATCTGCTGAATTTCGAGAATGGGCTTGGGTTCATCAGCCTCTCGGCGTACTGGCAATCCGTGATTCGCGGGGTTTTCCTGCTGCTGGTGATCGTGCTGCAGGCCAGGGTCCTGAGGCAGCGCGGCAAGAAGCGTGTGACGGCCCCGGCCTGAGCGGCGACGCGCCGCGCGCGGTGCTTTGCCAGTTTTATCAGCAGGGTCAATGCTGCGGTGCACGGCAGGTTTCGGTATCATCCTGAAAATGTTGCCCGCGCGGGGCGCCTATCCGGCGCATGCCGGACAACCGGTGGCAGCCGCCCAGCGCGGTTTGCGCCCGTCGCCGTACCCCTGCTGAAGCGCGGATATCACCACGCCAACGTACTTCGCGGCGCCAATCGTGCCAACTGCCGGCGCCGCCGCTTCCAGGTCCGGTAATCCGCTTCACCGCGCTAAACCGCCGCGCCGCAGCCCTCTGGCAGCGAGCGCGGTAAAATAGCAGATTGCGCGTGATTCCCGAGCTCGGGTTAGCGCAGCATTGCCCTTGCCGTGCCGGCCGGCTCTAACGACTGGCCGCCTTTTTCGCACTATCCAAGAAGCCATGAGCAACCTGAATTCACAAACCGTCCTGAGCGTCCATCACTGGACCGATACGCTTTTCAGCTTCACCTGCACGCGCGATCCGTCGTTCCGTTTCGAAAACGGCCAGTTCACGATGGTGGGCCTCGAGGTGGACGGCAAGCCGCTGATCCGCGCCTACAGCCTCGCGAGCGCGAACTATGAAGAGCACCTCGAATTCCTGAGCATCAAGGTGCAGGACGGCCCGCTCACGTCGCGTTTGCAGCATTTGAAGGTCGGCGACGAAGTCCTGATCGGCAAGAAGCCGGTCGGCACGCTGATGGCCGACAACCTGCTGCCGGGCAAGACGCTGTGGCTGCTGTCCACCGGCACCGGCCTCGCGCCGTTCATGTCGATCATCAAGGATCCGGATATTTACGACCGCTATGAGCGCGTGGTCCTGACCCATACCTGCCGTTTCGTCGACGAACTGGCGTACAAGGAATACATCACGGACCACCTGCCGGCGCACGAGCATCTGGGCGAACTGGTGCAGGAAAAGCTGCTGTACTACCCGACCGTGACGCGCGAAGCGTTCCAGAACCGCGGCCGCATCACCGAGCTGATCGAAACCGAAAAACTGTTCGCCGACCTCGGCGTGCCGGGCTTCTCGCTCGAAAACGACCGCGTGATGCTGTGCGGCAGCCCGCACATGCTGCGCGACACGCGCAAGCTGCTCGACGACCTGGGCTTCCAGGAAGGCAGCAACAATGCGCCGGGTCACTACGTGGTCGAAAAGGCGTTCGTGGGTTAAGCGGACACCTGGATTGAGCGGCCAGCACCGCGCATCAGCAAAAAGGAGCCTCCGGGCTCCTTTTTTGTTGCGCAGTTACAAATTAGTGCCATTGTTTTAACATTTGGCGTCGGTATTATTCCTACAGATCGACCGTTGCAGAACATCAACCATTGCGTGAAATATACGCGCTAACCCTTGGTGTACCTGCATTTTTTCTTTTTTTAAGATATCATCGCGGCGCACGATCGGTCGGTTTGCACACCATCCGTGGCATGACCTGCATGTTACTGAATGTAAATTTCGTTACGCCACAGCGTAGCAATTTGTCCGTCGCGCACAACGCTTCAAAGACATCACTGGAGGCCAGAGACTCGCATGCGTTCTTTTGTCTTCGCGCCGATGCGCACCCGCTTCGCCGGCCACACTGCTTCCTGAGAGGGAAAGTCATGGATACGTCGGTTGTCGTCCCGGTTGTTGCCCCGGTTATCGTCCCGTTTGGCACTCACACTACGCCCTCACTCGCTCACGCCGCGCCGCAATCCGCTGCTGAGCGCGAACTCGCGCTGCTGCGCGCGCGCGTGCGCGAACTGTCGGCCGAACTCGTTCAGGCGCAGGAAGCGGCTTGCCGCCATGTCGCGCGCGAACTGCACGACGGCGTGGGCGCCGAGCTGACCGCGACGCGTTTCGCCCTTGCCGGCGTCGAAACCTGGCTGCCCGCCGATGCGCCGCAGCAATGCGCGGCGGCGCTGGCCGTCGCGAATCGTTCGCTCGACGCCGTGTGCGCCGCCAGCCGCCAAGCCGTCGCGGAACTGCATGCGCCGTCGCTCGAAGCGGGGATCGTCGGCTCGCTGTCGCAATGGACTCGCGACTTCGCCGCACGCACCAACCTGCGCACGAGTTTCGTCTGCGCCTCAGACGCACGGCTCGCGCGCCTGCCCACCGACGCTGCGCTGGCCGTGTTCCGGGTCGCCCAGGAAGCATTGAACAACATCGCGAAGCATGCGCGCGCCGAATCCGCCGACGTGCGGATCGAAACCGGCCGTCGTCACCTGACGCTGATCGTCAGCGACGACGGCATCGGCGTGACGCGCAACGCGCGCGACCGTCGTGGCCACTTCGGCCTGAGCGGCATGCAGGCGCGCTGCGCCGCTTTCGACGGCACCCTGCGCATCAGTGCCCGGCGGGTGGCGTCGCGCCGCAACGACAGCGGTGAAACGTCGCGCGGCACGCTGGTACGCGCACGCTTTGCGTGGGATGCGATGCTGGCGAGCGCACCGGGCGCTACGCGTCGCGCGCTGCAATCGTGAGCACGCCATCATGAGCCTGCGCATTCTGCTCGCCGACGACCATGCGGTGGTTCGCCAGGGCGTCCGCCAGTTGCTGCTCGACCGCGGCATCGCGCGCGAAGTCACCGAGGCGCAAAGCGGCGCCGAGGCGCTCGACGCCGTCGCCCAGCACAGCTACGACGTGGTGCTGCTCGACATTTCGCTGCCCGACATGAACGGCGTCGAAGTGCTCAAACGCCTGAAACGCAAGGCGCCGCGCGTCGCCGTGCTGATGTTCTCGATGTACCGCGAGGACCAATACGCCGTGCGCGCGTTGAAAGCGGGCGCCGCCGGCTACCTGTCGAAAACCGTCGATGCCGCGCAGATGATCGGCGCAATCCAGCAGGTCGCGGCGGGCCGCAAGTACGTCAGCCCGGCCATGGCCGAAGCGCTGGCGGACTATGTCTCTTTCGACGGCGAACAATTGCCCCACGAAAAGCTCTCGGACCGCGAATACCAGACGCTATGCATGCTGGCGTCCGGCAAGCGGCTGACGGACATCGCCACGACGTTATCGCTGTCGGTGAAGACAGTCAGCGTGTACCGCACACGGCTGCTCGAGAAGATGAAGCTGCGCAATAACGCCGAGTTGACCTTTTATGTGATGAGCAACCGCCTCGTCGACCTGAATCCGGCGATGGCCGGCTGAGGTTTCTTCTCCGGCGCTCGCTGCAGAGCATGCGAGCGCTACGGGCAGAACGACGAGAGAGCTATTCCCATCCTGATTGGCGGTGCAGCGGGCGAAAATCTTTCCCCCGCGCGGCTTCTCCAGACAAATGCCTCGCCCGGCACCCGTTCCTCAAGTATTTTCCGCCCGCCGCATCGCCGCCAGAAACACCGTCCCAAAATGGTGCGTGAGCGCGCATCCGCTAAAATCGAGGGTTTTCCGACATTCGGCGCGCAAGATGCGTGCACTACTGGAGACCACCGCCAATGTCCCTGTTTCGCAAGAAGAACGTCGAGCACATGATCGCCGCGAGCGTTCAGAACGCCGGCCTGAAAAAAGCGCTTGGCGCGCTCGATCTGACTTTCCTTGGCGTCGGCGCGATTATCGGCACCGGCATTTTCGTGCTGACCGGCACGGGCGCCGTTCAGGCCGGCCCGGCGCTGATGGTGTCGTTCCTGATCGCGGCGGTTGCCTGCGGTTTCGCTGCGCTCGCCTATGCCGAGTTTGCGTCGACCATACCGGTCGCGGGTTCTATCTATACGTATTCATACGCGACGCTCGGCGAACTGGCTGCGTGGATCATCGGCTGGGACCTGATGCTCGAATACGGGCTGGCGACGTCGGCGGTATCGGTCGGCTGGTCGGGTTATCTGCAATCGCTACTGTCGGGTTTCGGCGTGAGCCTGCCCGTTGCGCTGACCGCGGCGCCAGGCGCGTTGCCGGGGCACGAGACACTGTTCAACCTGCCGGCTTTCCTCGTGATGATGGCGATTACGGCGTTGCTGTCGATTGGCGTGCGTGAGTCTGCGCGAATCAACAACATCATGGTGGCGATCAAGGTGACTGTGGTGCTGCTGGTGATCGGCGTGGGCGTTTTCCACGTGACGCCGGCGAACTGGCATCCGTTCATGCCGAACGGCTGGAACGGCGTGTTCGGCGCGGCGGCGGTGATGTTCTTTGCGTTTATCGGGTTCGATTCCGTGTCGTCCGCGGCGGAAGAAGTGAAGAATCCGAAGCGTGATTTGCCGATCGGGATTATTGCTTCGCTGGGTGTGTGCGCGGTGCTGTACGTCGCTGTGGCGGCTGTGGTGACCGGCATTGTGCCGTCGGCGCAATTCGCGAATATTTCGCATCCGGTGTCGTATGCGTTGCAGGTAGTGGGCGAGAAGTGGGTCGCGGGATTTATCGACCTTGGCGCCGTGCTGGGCATGCTGACGGTGATTCTGGTGATGGCCTATGGCCAGACGCGGGTCATTTTCGCGATGTCACGGGATGGCTTGTTGCCTGCGAAGCTTTCGAAGGTGCATCCGAAGTTTGCTACGCCGTTCTTTACGACTTGGCTGGTGGGGATTTTCTTTGGGTTGATTGGCGCGCTGGTGCCGTTGAATGTGCTGGCTGAGTTGATCAACATCGGCACGTTGGCCGCGTTTTCGATGGTGTCGATTGCGGTTCTGGTTTTGCGTAAAACGCATCCTGAGTTGCCGCGGGCGTTCCGGTGTCCGGGTGTGCCGGTTGTGCCGGTGTTGGCGGTCGCTTCCTGCCTGTTCTTGATGGTTAATCTTCAGGCGGTGACCTGGATCGCGTTTGTGGTTTGGTTGCTCATTGGGATGGTGATTTATTTTGGGTATTCGCGGCGGCATTCCAAGCTGGCTAAGTGAAGATTGAGTTGTTTGCCTAGGCGGCTGGCGGTTTTTTTTGGGGCGTTGCCGGGTAGTTGGTTGTTGGTCGTGCGCTTTTGGGCTTTTGCTTGCTGTGCTCGTGGTCTGGTCTGGTGTTGGTCTTTTGGCCTTTCCTTGATTTGTTAGTGGTCTATTAGCGTTGCCCCTGTGCGGGGCGGCACTGGGCCTGTCAGTAATTTCGTGTTTGAGGCATAACATGTCGCCAAGGAGTGACTATGCCTCGCAAACCGAAAGCCAAGCCGGTAGACCTGCCGGCAATTCCCGCCGAGCTGCTTGAACAGTT